>DATEQL010000160.1:0-7568 GCA_035272665.1 Allostellaceae bacterium | reverse complement strand
CGACGAAAATTACGATTTGAGGGCGCACGCCCGCAGTCTGTCCGCTCGATAAGGCTATGAATTGGGACATCGTGATCCGCGGCGGCCTCGTCATCGACGGCAGCGGGCGGAAGGGCGAGATCGCCGACGTGGCAGTCAGAGACGGCCGGATCGCCGCGGTGGGCCCATCCCCGGCGGCGGGAGCGGCCAGGACCATCGACGCCGAGGGTCTGGCGGTGGCGCCCGGCTTTATCGACATCAAGACGCATTCGGATTTCACCCTGCCGATCAACCCCAAGGCCGAGAGCAAGGTGCGGCAGGGCGTGACCACCGAGATCGTCGGGCATTGCGGGTTCTCGGTGGCGCCGATCCTCCCCGGCAAACGGCAGCTCGTACAGGACTATCTCAGCGCCAGCGCGCCGTGGCTGTCGTTTCGCGAAACGACCTTTCGCGAGTATCTCGACAGCTTTCCGCAAACCTCGGTCAATGCCGGCATGCTGGTTGGCCATCACACGCTGCGGCTCAACGTGATGGGCATGGACGCGCGGCCGCCGAGCCCGGCGGAGCTCGACCACATGACCGCCTTACTAGAGGAGGGGCTCGCGGCCGGCGCGCTGGGCATGTCCTCCGGGCTGTTCACGCCGCCCAGCAGCTATGCCGACCGCGCCGAGATGGTGTCGCTGGGCAACGTGCTGAAGCGCCGCAACGCCGGCTATTTCACCCATCTCCGCGACGAGTCGAACAACGTCATCGAAGCGGTCGAGGAAGCGATCGACATCGCCCGGACCTGCCGTGTCCATGTCGAGATCGTGCACCTCAAATGCTCGGGGCTCGACAATTGGGGCAAGGCGGCACAGGTCCTGGCGATGATCGAGGCGGCGCGGCGGGAGGGCCTCGCTGTCGATTGCGACGCCTACCCTTACGAGGCCGGCAGCAACCCGCTAAAGAATCTGCTGCCGCAATGGGTCCAGTCGGGCGGCCTGGAGGCGATGCTGGCGCGTCTCGCGCTCGACGAAACCCGCGAGCGCATCCGCGCCGAGATCGGCCGAGACGGGCTCAACAATTGGGGACGCATCCCGTCATGGGACAGCGTGCAGATCTCGATCTCGCCCCATCTGCCGCAATACGCGGGGGAGACCTTCGGCAAGCTCGCCGCAGAACGCGGGCAAGACCCGATCCACGTCGTCTGCAATTATCTGATCGAGGACCAGGGTGCGACCAGGGTGCTGATCACCTCGATCGCCGAAGAGGACATCCGCGAGATCGTGCGCTCGCCCTCGGCGCTAGTCGGCTCCGACGGCAACTGCGTCGCCGATTACGGCGTCACGAACCAAGGGATGCCGCACCCGCGGTTTTATGGGACCTTCCCGCGGATCATCGGGCATTACGTGCACGACGAGCGGCTGCTCCCGCTCGAAGCTGCAGTGCGTAAGATGACCGGGGCGACGGCGGAGGCGCTGCGGCTGCGCGACCGGGGGCTGATCAGGGAAGGCTGCCGGGCCGATATCGCGATCTTCGACCCGGCGGACTTCAAGGATCGTGCGACCTATGACAAGCCGCACCGATACCCAACGGGCACGCGGACGACGGTGCTCGTCAACGGGGTCGTCGTCGTCGAAGATGCGATACACACCGGCGCAACGCCCGGCGTCGTGCTACGCCGCGCTGCCGACGGCACCGTCGGCTGAAATGCGCCCTCACGGGCAGATATAGCCGGCGCCGCTCGGGTTCTTGAAGCAGCCGAACCAGATCATCAGCCCGAGGGCGATGCTGCCAAGGAACAGCAGGGTGATTGCTTTCAAGCTTTCGACTCTCATACGTCGAGGTTCTGGCCGCTCTACGGACGACAGGCCGTTCCGCGTGAGCGTTTGGGAGATTTTCTCTGGGGGAAAGGGAGGAGCACGCTCGCTTCCCAGAAGTTCTCCCTCAAGTCCCCGATAGCGCGCGCTTTGACGCTATTGCTCCCGAGTTCGATCCGCTCGCCCTTGCACTGTTGCCGAGCAAGTGCGATGGCTCGGGCCCTCGACCGGCGCCGCCGGTCGTGTGGCCTCCACCAATCGGATCCGCGCGGGCGCCGGGATTTAGCAACCTTATTGCACCAACCGGTAAAGATCGACGCCGCCATTATAGTTCGGCACGTAGATTTGACCGCCGTCGACCACCGGCGGGTCAAACTTGTTGAACAGAAATTGGACGTTCCATTGCTGCGAATCCCATAGCACCTTCAGTGATCCGTCCGCCGCGAGGTGCACCGGATCGTAGACGAGGAACCGGCCACCAACGAGCTGAGCATTCGCGTCACCGTAAGGAATCGTGCAGAAGAGCAGCGCGGAGTCGGGGTCCGCTCCATTGCTCGATCCTGAACAGAATCCGCCCGGCATGCCGCCCGGCGGCCTTTCGCGCACATTGTTGCTGGCATATTCATGGCTCTGCGCGACATAGGTCAATGCGCCGGCAGAGCTGACTTTCCATTTGTGCAGCTGGGAATTCTCCCCCCAGGCAAAGATCGTCCACGAGTTCAGCGCAGGGTCGAAGAACTGCACGGGGGTCATATGGAGATGCGCCGTAACGCCCCACGGGAAAAAGTTCAATGTCCGGGGATCGGTCGGGCAGGGGTCGACCGGCCCCGGACTCACGGTCAGCCAGACCGGGGGTGCTGCAAGCTTCGCACAATTCGCCTTCGGGTTCGTCAGATCGGCAGGCGTCGTTCCGCCGAAGTTCGCCGTCCTGATCGGGTAGGCGAGGCCGTCCTTGCCGCCGGCAATGCACACGCCGATCGGGAAAATGCAGGCGGGACCGGCCGATCCAAGATCCTCGTCCGACCATGCTCCTTGCGCCATTTCGGGGAAGACGAGAACTACTGGCCGGCCTCGGTCATTGATCTTAGCCTCCAGCCTCGCGTTCTTCAATGCGACGTTCATGCCGCCGCCGGCCGGTTGCATCAGAGCTTCGGAGGAAAGGCTTACGCCCGATGGCCGCATGCTTGGCGTCGCCTTCTGTCCCGTTCTGGTGAAGTCGGTCCAGGGTGTCCAATGATCGACCACCTCCAGCGTGGCCGCCGTGTTTCCTGACGGTGGCGTGTATTTCAGCTTGAGGAACGATTCACCCCATTGGGTGACGCCGTCAAAATCGCCGTTTCCGGTGATCAGATACAGGAAGCCTTGCGCATCTGCCGCGGCACCTTGTCCGGCCATCCAGACACCGGCGCCCTCGCCCGCCGTGAGCGCCAGCATCGCACTGACCTTGTTGGTCGCCGCGTCGAAGGCGAAGCAATAGCCGGATGCGCCTGCAGCAGTCTCGAGGACCGTTCCCGAACACCCCAGCACCGTCTTCACGCCGTTGACGTTGGTTTCCACGAGCGATGACCGCTGTTTGCGCATCCCCGCGTTAAAGTCCTGATTTCCGCTCTTTCCTTCGATCAGAACCGGGGGAACGACCTCGCTGCCATCCGCCATGTTCAGCACGAACATGTAATAGCGGGCGGTCTTCGGGTCGCCACTCTTGTCCGGCGAAACCCAGCAGACTTGGTAAAGGCGCTGCGTATCGGGATCGATCACCCCCGTGGAGAGGCAGCCCCAAAATTGATTGATCGTATGGTAATCGATGCTCTGGGACCCCGTGATCGGCATCCCCAACGTCACCTGCCAGATGGCTGACCCGTCATGCGCGTCGACGCCGCGTACAATGTCGGCCATAGACGGCAGCACCAACACGTCGCGAGTGCCGAGCGGCGTCTTCACATTTGGTAGGATGAGCGGCTGCGCTTCCATGCCGCGCGCATCCCCGATGACCGGAATGATTGTCGCACGGGAAATGCCCTTGGTTGCGACCGACGCCTGCGTCAGTTGCCTCTCATTTGGATTCCAACCGCTTCTCGAGTTATCCACAGAGCGGGTCAACCAAGGCTCCATCGTGGTTTGCGCCGTGGAGGTCTCGGTGACGCCAAGAAGAAGCGTGACGATCAACACAAAAAAATGGCAGGGCTTCATCTGTCCACTCCCAAAGAGAGCTGGGACATGTTCACCTTCGGATCTCATCCCAGTTCGGACCAGATGCCTGGAGCGTGCCGGCGGCTGACAGACCGGACCACCCCCGCGGATGGAAGTGCATGTCTGACGCCGCAGTATGCCACGTTGGGTCAGACGACACACTCTATCTGTTCGGCGCATATAGGAGGTGCCCGCCCAGCTTACGGCCACGATCCACCAGGCCGAGATCACCTCAAACTTGCGCGCGTCGAATGTCGTGGCGGCGTTGATTGCCGACCGCGGCGATGAGGTCGGCTGGCGTTATGTCGAATTTGTCACCGCCAACATCCGCAATCCGCCCGCGCGCCGGGTTATGACCGGCCCTGCGGCTCCGAGCCGAAGCCCGTTGCCTCGTTCGCCCGATTAAGAACTTCGATCGGGCGCCGGCGAACCGAGTGAGCCAGCCGCTAAGCCGCTCTAGCCACAGCCTGGCCCCCGGTAACTCCTCGGCGTGATTACGCTCGATATTACTGTCCCCGCAAGCTACTCGTTACAGGTCAATCGACGACGCAGATTGCGTGAATCTTCCGTGACAACTGAAGCCCGATACCGCATGTCATGGGCAGATATAGCCGGCGCCGCTCGGGTTCTTGAAGCAGCCGACCGACTCGGGGAAGAGGTGCTTGGGCAGCCACAGCACGATATCGGGCAGGAATATCGTCGCCGCGATCGTCGCGAAGAAGACGACATAGATCGACAGCGAGGCCCGCAACGCCGCGGAGAACCGCACCCCGACGAATTTCGACGCCATCAACAGGGCCAGCCCGTAGGGCGGGGTGATCAGGCCGAAGGCTAGGGTCACGATCAGCACGACCCCCATATGCACCGGGTTGATCCCGCCGATTTCGGTCAATGCGGCGACGATCGGCATGAAGATACGATGCACGGGATCGGCTCGATGAAATCGCCGACGATCGTGAAGAGTGCCACGAGCGCGAACATGATCTTGTGGGGATCGTTGCCGGCGAGATTGGAGATCCAGCCGGAGACGACGATCGGGCCGCGCAGATAGGCGAGCATCCAGCCGAAGGCGGAGGCGGCGCCGATCGTGATCAGCGGCAGCGAGTAGATCAGCCCGGCATGGGCGAAATCGCGCGGCAGGTTGCGCAAATGCCCGAAATTGAGCAGCGGGATCACGACCACGAGGATGTAGACGATGGCGACGACTCCGGCTTCCCGCGGTGCAAACCACCCGGTCATGATGCCGCCCAACAGGATGATCGGGATCATCATCGGCAAGGCCGCGGCCTTGGTCGCCTCGGCGAGATTCCCGAATGAGGAGCGCGGCCGGCGAAACCCCGCCGGTCCGAAGAAGTAGCAGTAGATCATCAACCCGAAGCCGATCATCAGCCCCGGGGCGATGCCGCCGAGGAACAGCCCGGCGATCGAGACGTTGCCGATCGCACCATAGACCACCGCCATGATGCTGGGCGGGACCAGATTGGCGATCGTCGCCGCGGCGGCGATCAGCGCCGCGACAAAGGCGGCGTCATAGCCCTCCTCGGCCATCGGCCGTGCCATCGTCCGGCTCAACACCGCGACATCGGCCGAGGACGAGCCGGACATGTCGGAAAAGAACATGCTGAACACCGTCACCACCTGGGCGAGACCGCCGCGCACATGCCCGACCAGCGCCTGCGAGAGGTTGGCGATGCGGACCACGACATTGGCCGAGGTCATCAACTCGCCGACCAGCAGGAAAAACGGCACGGCCATCAACGGCTCGGCATCGATGCCGTTGAACAGCTGGGCGATGATCGACGGCAGGCTGACCGGGGTGAAAAGGGTGCCGATTACGACCCCGGCGATCAGCGAGAACGCCACCGGCACGCCGAGATAGCCGAAGATCAGGAACAGCACGGCCATCAGCGAGACGATCAGCCCGTTCGCCGTCATGCCGAGAGCCGTTCCTCGACACGGCGATCGGCGGCAAAGCCGTTACGCCAGCCGTTGACCAGCTGCTCGACGGTGAAGAGCGCAATCAGAGCCCCGGAGAGCGGGATCGCGGCATAGAGCGAAGCGAGCGGCGTCATCGACGGCATGCGAAAATTGTCGAACCCGGCGAGGAAGTTGAGGTAGCCGAACCAGACCATGCACAGCGCCGCGGCGAGAACGACGAGGCGGTTGAAGGTCTCGACGAAGAGCCGCATCCGTCCGGTCATCGCCTCGGTGATTGCCGACAGGCAAAGGTGGTCGCTGCGCCGCGTGGCGGCCGCGGCTCCGACAAATATGCCGTAGACGAAGAAGGTCATCGTGACCTCTTGCAGCCACAGCCACGGGTGCCCCAGCGACCGCGTCACGACGTCGAGGAACACGGTCGTGCTGAACCCGGTCAGGGTGACGCCGCACAGGATCATCAGTACATGCTCGACCGGATCGAATGCCCGCCATTTCAGATGGCGGTCTCTCTCGAGCACCAGCGAGTAGCTGCGCTTCATAGGCGTTCTGGGGTGCCCCTCACCCTCCCGCTGATGCAGGCCCCTCCCTCTTCTCGCTTTCGCGGGGCGAGGGGATCCGGTTTCGATTGCTCCCTCGCGCCGCTTGCGGGGAGAGGGAAGGGGTGATGGGCATAGCCGGCGAGAGCTAGGATGCGGCTATTGCACGTTTCTGACGAGCTGCAGGACTTTGACCGCACCCGGTCCGAGCTGCTGGGTCAGTTGGTCCTGCAGCGGCTCCGCGTCCTTGACGAAGCCCGACTTGTCGACGTCCTTGACGAATTTGACGCCGATTTTCTCGAGCTGCGTCATCGACGCGTGCTCGAGGTCCAGGGCCTTTGCCGGCATCGTGCGGCCCACCTCGTCTGCCGCCGCCTGAACCCAGCCTTTCTGCTCGTCGTTGAGACTGTTCCGCACCTTGTCGCTGACCCAGACGACATTGTTGTTCGCCTCGTGCTCCGTCAGCGACATGATCGGCGCGACCTCGTAATGCTTGTTCATCTGATAGACGTTGATGCCGTTTTCCGCGGCCTCGACGACGCCGGTCTGCAATGAGGTGTAGACGTCGCCGAACGGCATGTGGATGGTTTGCGCCCCATAGGCCGGAAACATCGTGTCCTCGGTCGCCGTCGCCTGCACGCGGACCTTGACGTTTTTCAAATCGTCGAGGCGATGGATCTCGCGTTTGCTGTAGATGTTGCGGAAGCCCATCGTTCCGAGCGCCAGCGTGTGCGCGCCTTCGACCTTCGAATTCATCATTTCTCGGAACGCCGCCACCACCGCCGGATCGGCGAGGGCCTTTTTCAGATGATCCTCCGAGCGGAACACGAAGTGGATCGAAAACACCCCGGCCTCCGGCTGGACCGTCGCCGAATTCGCCGTCGAGGTAATCGCGAGGTCGATGTCGCCGGTTCGCAGCTTCTGCAACACCTGGGGCTCCTGGCCGAGCTGTGCCCCGGGGAACTGGTCGATGATCATCGTCCCGTGGCTCAGCTCCGCGAGCTTGTTGGCAAAAGTATCCGCGGCGATGCCGTAGGCCGTCGTGTGCGGCTGATCATAGGCGAAGCTGAAATGGCGCGCTTCGGCCGCTGCGGCCGTCGACCCGTGGGCCGCGGCAAGCCAAAGC
>DATEQL010000159.1:0-5097 GCA_035272665.1 Allostellaceae bacterium | reverse complement strand
TTTTCGCGGCTTGACGATGGCCGATGTCGAACGGCAGGCCGAGCATATGCCGTGGGGCACGGCGGATGAAGTCGCAAGGCGGATCATCGACGCGGCGCAGAGTGCGGGCGCCAACACCGTGCAGGTGAGCCTCAACCGCGGCGTCCTGCCGCACGAGATGTTCATCGAGCAGATCCGGCGCTTTGCCGCCGAGGTACTCCCGGCACTGCACGCTCACCGGGTAGAGCGCGTGCCGCTCGCGGAAGAGGTTGCGGCCTAGGCGATACGCGCGGCTCCCGCTGACCCTTAGGGTCGCGCCTCCAGAATCATGTTGAAGGGGGTCTCCGTGGCGCGTCTGACGCTGCGGAAACCGCCCGCGGTGATCACCTCGCGCAGGCGTGCCTCGCCGGCTTGCGCGCCAAGTGCGGCGCCGACTTCCTGCGCCAACGAGGTAGGTACGCACACCATTGTCGAGGCGGCGTAATAAATCCGGCCGACGGGGTTTAAATTGTCCTCAAGCCGGTCGCCCGCTATCGGCTCGACGATCATCCACGAGCCGTCAGGCTTCAGCGATTGGCGGACATGCGCCGCCGCGCCCGTCGGGTCGCCCATGTCGTGCAAACAGTCAAAAAAGGTGACCAAGTCGAAATTCTTCTCCGGATAATCCTTGGCCGTCCCGACCTCGAACCGGGCGTTCGACGCAACGCCGTGCTCCCTGGCGTGCGCTCGCGCGTGCTCGATCGAGCTCGGGTGGAAGTCGTAGCCGACGAATTGCGAGTTCGGAAATGCCTTCGCCATGATCACGGTAGACACACCATCACCGCATCCGACATCGGCTACCCAGGAGCCGCGCTCCAGCTTGGCGACAACGCCATCGAGGGCAGGCAGCCAGTTGGCCACGATATTGTTCAGGTAGCCGGGACGGAAAAACTGCGCAACCGCACAGAACAGGCAGGTCGCCTGGTCGCCCCAAGCTACACCACCGCCTGTCTTAAACACCGGCTGCACCTTCGCCAAGTTGTCGAGGACCGACGCCATGCAGGTGAAAGCCCCGACCATGTAGACGGGGCTGTCCTCGACCGCGAAGATCATCGCCTGCTCAGGCGGCAGCGCGAACTTTTGCGTCGCCGGGTCATACGAGAGATAATTCGACGCCGCCTGATGCGACAGCCATTCGCGGAGGTACCGTTCGTTAACCCCCGCGGCGGCGGCAAGTTCACCTACCGTCATCGGGCCCTGGGCAAGCAGTGTCTTGTAGAGACCGAGGGCGTCGCCGATCCGAACCAGGCCGATGCTGGCAGCGCCGCCGAGATCCGACAGCATCTGCCCGATAAATTGATGCAATTTGGTTTCGTCGACCATTTCTCATGCCTCCCCAATTTGATCTGAATACGATCAAGTATCGGCAGTTCCGACCGAACCCGCAATCCTCCGCATCCTCATGTCGACATGCAGAACCCCGAAATCGTCGTAGGGCTCTGAGGTAACGGCGAAGCCGAAGTTATTATAGAAAGCCACGAGGTTCAGCTGAGCGGCGAGGACGATGTCCTGTGCCGGATAGCGCTCACTACAGAAACGGAGCGCCTCATCGATCAGCCTGCGGCCGAGCCCGCGTCGGCGCAGATGTCGGGCGACGGCAATCCTGCCGATCCTGACCGGCATCTGCATCAGGCGAAGATATCCGGCGAGCTCGCCGTCCACTTGCAACAGCAAATGCCAAGCGTCCTGGTCGAGGCCGTCGAGATCGGGATAGGGGGAGGACTGTTCGACGACGAAGATGCTCTGGCGGAAGCGAAGGATCTCGTACAGCGCGTCCGGCGAGAGCTGCTCGAAGCGCTGCCATTGCATCGTGATCTTTGGCATGCTGGTCACCGTCGAAGCTCCGAGAAGGCAGTGCCATGCAGCCACGCGATTACGGCCCGTTTCCTTATGTCCCGATCAGGGACCGCCCAAAGCTCGAATGGCCCGGCGGCGCTCGGCTCGCGGTCTGGGTCATCCCCAATATCGAGTTCTTTCCGCTGAGCCGCGGCATCGCCGGCCAGCCGGGCGCGCCGCCCGGCAACGCGCCGTCGGTGCGCGCCTGGGCGCAACGCGACTACGGCAACCGGATCGGGATCTGGCGGCTGATGGATGTGCTCGGCAAGCACGGCGTCCGCGCCAGTCCGACATTGAACAGCGACATCTGCGACCACCACCCGCAGATTGTCCGAGCCGCGATCGAGCTCGGCTGGGAGATCCTCGGACATAACCGGACTAACAGCGTGTGGCTCGACACGTTGGGCCCGGACGAAGAACGCCAGACGATCGCCCACACGCTCTCCCGCATCGCCGAAATGACCGGGAAGAAACCGGCGGGCTGGCTCGGGGCCGGCCTCGCCGAGACCTGGCACACGCTCGATTTCCTCGCCGAGGAGGGCTGCCTCTACGTCGCCGACTGGGTCAACGACGACCAGCCCTATCTGATGGACATCGGCGGCAGGCGGCTGGTCTCGATCCCCTATTCGTATGAGATCAACGACTCGCCGCATTTCAACAACCGGAACGGCACGATCGACGAGTTCGAGAAAATGATCCGCCGCCAGTTTGACACGTTCTATGACGAGGGCGCGCAATCCGGCCGGGTCATGGCGATCTGCCTGCATCCCTATCTGATCGGCGTGCCGCACCGCATTGCCGGGCTCGACTCGGCGCTCAAATACATTCGCTCGCACGCCGGCGTGTGGTTCGCTACCGGCGAAGAGATCGTGCGTCACTGGCTGCAGTCGGGCGCGACGTTTTAATCGCCGCGCCCGGGGTCGAAGGGCCGCGCTCTAGCGGCCGGGCGCGCGGTAGTTGATGGTCTTTTCGAGGGCTCGGTCGGTCTCCTCGACGGTCATCAGTGCCGTGGTGCGGGTGCGGACCAACCCCGTGGCGGACACCGTCACACCGATGGCGGCAGCCGTGCCGTTGTCGGGCGGGTCCACGATCAGGTACGCATCGTCCGCGCCGAGGGCGTGGTAGAAGCACTCGACCCTGCCGCCGAGTCCCTCGATCGCCGCTGCGACCGCTTGTCGGCGGCCGGACGCCTCGTCCTTCTGAAGGCCTCTCAGGCCTTCCGCATTGCGTACCCCTCCCTGAGATCGTCCGTTTCGACTGTGGACGCGGGTTAAATATTACCACGGACCGATCCAGCCCGGCCAGCCGCAGCTCGCTCGCGCCCGACCTGCCCACGCACCGGCAGAACGGTGAATTCGATCGAGATGCGGCTTCCGTCCTTGCGCATCGCCGGCACGGCAAGTACATCGCCCGCGCCGTAGCGGCTTTTGCTGCCTGCCATCACCCGTTCATAACCCTCCCAATGACGGGCGCGGAGGCGCTCGGGCACGATCAGATCGAGGGTCTGGCCGAGGGCTTCGTCAGCCTCGTAGCCGAAGATCCGGGTCGCCGACCGGTTCCAGAACCGGATCTTCCCCGCGGCGTCGGCATAGATGATCCCGTCGGGACAATTCGCCGCCAGCCGTTCGAGAAAGCCGCCAGGCAAGGTCTCGTTCACGCTTCGCCTCCCTATCGTCGACGCCTCCTCCTCACCGACCCAGGCCGGCGGCGAGCCCGAACAGGCCGCCACCGGCTGCAAACAGGATCAGCGGATGGAGGCGCGGCCAGCGCAGCAACAATACCGTCGCCAAGATGGCCGCGGCCCAGACCACCGGCCCCCCGGGCGAGATCCGCAATACAGCGATCCCACCGGAGAGGATCAGCCCGGCAGCGATCGGCGCCAGACCACGCTCGACCGCTGCGTGCCAGAGCGAGCCGCGCCAGCGTCCCCACAGCCGCGCGGCGGCGTAGACGACGAGCGAGGACGGCAGATAGAGCGCCACCGTCGCCGTCACCGCACCGGCCCAGCCCGCCGCCTTCCAGCCGATCAGCGCCGAGAGCATCGTTCCGGGCCCGGGTGCGGCGCGCGATATCGCGAAGAGATCGGCAAATTCGCGCGCCGTGGTCCAGCCCTGAACGGCGACGGACTGATGCTCCATATCGGCGAGCAGCGAGGCACCGCCGCCGATCGACAGTAGCGACAGCGGGACGAAAACCAGCACCAGCGAGAGCAATGTCCTGATGTCATCAGGCATTGCGGCCCCGAACTAATGCAAGGCCAATACTGACTGGCGCCAAGCAAAGAACCACCGGCAGCATCGGCCAGCGCAGCACGCCGACGCATAGCACGGTCGCCAATGTCACCGCAAGCGGGCCGACCCGCGACGATCCGCTCGGCAGCAGCTTGAGGCCGGTCGCGAAGGTCAGCCCAATCGCGGCGGCTGCTATGCCATCGAGGATCGCGTGAACCGCCGGGCTCCAGCCGATCCTCGTGTACGCGACCGCAAGCGCCAAGACGATCACCAGCGGGCCCGACAGGAGGCCCACCACAGCCGCCACGGCTCCGGCTTCGCCGCGCAGCCGCTGTCCGACCTGGACCGTGAGGTTGACCCCGCCAGAGCCCGGCACGATCCGCCCGAGCGCCACGCCGGACAGGAATTCCGTGTCGTCAATCCAATGTCGGCGCTGTACGATCTGGTGATAGAGCCACGCCGCCGTGTTACCGCCGAAGCTCGTCACGCCGAGCCAAAAGAACGCGGCGAAGATCGCCGTCAGCCCGATACGATGGTCCTCGCGAACACTGGCGTCGGGCTCGGCGGTCACCCCGCCGAGCCGCGCCTCCTTTGACACGGCAAGCGCTAGAGCAGGTCCGCAACCGCCGAATGGTAGCGCCGCAGCGCGGCAAGATGGTCGCCCATCGTGTGCCCGGGAATGCGCTTGTGGTGACGGCGGTCGAAGGTCGTCGTCAAGCAAAGATGCGAGGCTCCGGCCTGCTTCCAAAAGCGGGTCTCCTTGGCCCAGTCCGCTTCTGTTCCGGTACCCATCGACACCCAGACCTCGATCCCGACTTTGGCGGGGTCGCGACCCGCCTCCTCGGTCAAGCGGCGCAGCTGGGCAAACACGTCGAGTGCCGTCTGGTCCGGCGGATAAGCATTCGGCATCCAGCCATCGCCCCATTTGGCGATACGCGGCAACGTGCGCTCGTGGTGTCCGCCGAACCACACTTCTACCTTGCGCGAGGCGGGGAGCGGATTGATGCCGGCA
>DATEQL010000158.1:0-4802 GCA_035272665.1 Allostellaceae bacterium | reverse complement strand
TGCTCGATTCCGACAGCAGCACGTCGCCGACGAACAAATAGCCGAGGTAAATTGTCCGCCCGTTTTCTGGAAAAGCCGGACAGAATAGGGTGAAGTCGGTATCGAGCGCGTCCATCAGCGCCTCGGCGACCGGACCGATATCGGTCGAGTCAAAAGTCGAGCAATATTTGAACAGGATCTGGCGCGCGCCGGCCCTTTGTAGCCAATCGAGCGCCGCGAGGCTCTTCTCGACCGCCTGCGCCGCCGGGATCGTCCGGCTCTTCAGTGCGACGACCACCGCCTCGGCATCGACGACATTGGTCCCTGGCGCCGGCACATCGATCAGCTGGACCGTGCGCATGCCGCGCCGGACCAATGTGTTGCACAAATCGGTGGCGCCGGTGAAATCGTCGGCGATCGCCCCCAACAGCACGCTCATGACGCCCCCGGAGGGTATATTGCGTTCATCCGCCCGTGCACCAAGAGTAGCGCCGCATCCGCACCTTGTCGATTTATCACCCGGGCAGCATCGGCGGGAATGTCGGGGAGGAAACGGCGGGGGGACGGCGCGGATTCGCCGGAGCCGGCCTCTCGCCTGTAGCCATCCTGGTGAAAGCGTAGGACACTACGGCCGTCCGCATCACGGGCGGGTGGCGGCGATGGATGTCGCGGAGTGGCTGCGGAAGCTCGGGCTGGAGCAATACGAGCCGGCGTTCCGCGCGAACGAGATCGACGCGAGGGTGCTGCCGAGCCTGACGGCCGAGGATCTGAGGGATCTCGGCGTCACCTTGGTCGGGCATCGCCGGCGGCTGCTCGACGCCATCGCCGCGCTCGGGACGGGCGAGGCGTTATCTGTTCCGAGCCCACCCATCGCGCCCGTCGGCGGCAGCCCCGTCCCTACCCCTCCCCCGCCTGCGGGCCTGCGGGGGAGGGAAGGGTGGGGGTGGAAGCCGAACGCCGGCAGCTGACGGTGATGTTCTGCGATCTGGTCGGCTCGACCCCGCTCGCCGCGCGGCTCGATCCCGAGGATTTGCGCGAGGTGATCGGTGGGTATCACCGCGCCGTTGCCGAGGTTGTCGGCGGGTTCGACGGCTTTGTCGCCAAATACATGGGTGACGGCGTACTGGTGTATTTCGGCTATCCGCGAGCGCATGAGGACGATGCCGAGCGCGCGGTCCGGGCGGGGCTGGGTGTCATCGAGGCTGTGTGCCGCCTCGATGTCAAATCCGACGTCCGATCGGCCGCAGCCGCTTGCGATCCTCGAGCGTCCCGGGGACGGTCGGCAGCATCAAAAGCATGAACTTCATCGGTCGCCTCCTCCTGCGCTATGGGTCGCCTTGAAGCCGTGCGCTTTAGTGGGTAAGCGCTTGCCTTCGCAGGCCAACGTTGACCCGCACCGAGCGCAGAATCCCCTCTGCACACCGGGTAATGAACTGAACTTGCTTACATCACGTTTGGTCATCTGGCGTCGCCACTCATGAGGCCCGTTGGTCGGGATGCCAGGATCAATCGTAGAAATCCGGGCGTGCTTGCCGACCTTCCACAGCGCGGGATCGCGTGCAATGAGGAGCTGGGCATCCGCCAGCCGGGCGAGATGATTGAAGCAGCGCGGCGGCAGTTAGGACCTCCCGCCACTTGTCGAGCCAGACGTCCTCGAAGCGCCAGCCATTGTACTGGCTGTTGGTCATCAGGGTTAGCCCTTTGACCTCGGGCTGCCAGCAGGTTGCGGCGCGCAGGTGATAGATGACCGGTCGAGCGAGGTCCTCTTGCAGCTTATGGTCGACGTCCCAGGCGAGCTTCTTGCGCTCGGCCGGGTCGGCTTCCATCGATTGCCGATCGACCATACTATCGAACTCTTTGTCGCAATATCCGGAGTAATTGCGTACTGAGTTGCAGACGTAATTCTGGTAGAAATAGACGTCCGGGTCGTCGACTGCGGTTCCCAACACATTGAGCCCCACCTTGAAGTCCTTGCGGATCAGTTTGGGCACCCAATTCGCGGTCTCGATGGTTTCGAGCTCGCCGTCGATGCCGATCTCCTTCAGCTGGTCGATCAGGATCGCGGCCGGGTCGCGATAGACCGCGAGGTTGCGAGTCGAGATCTTAACGGGGAGCCGCTTGTCTGGCCCATAGCCGGCCTTCTGCATCAGCGCGCGCGCCTCCTCACGGTTCTTCTGCACATCGCCGCTGTAGCCGGGCAATGTTCGTAACATCTCTGGCGGCATTCCCCACACACCCTCCGGCGGCGGCAGCAAAGCGCCGCCAATTTCGCCCTCCCCCTGGCCGAGAATGTCGATAAAGGACTTCCTGTCCAGGGTGAGCGCCATGGCACGCCGCACATCCGCATTGTCGAACGGCGCCACGGTCCGGTTGGCGAGCAGGCCGATCGATTCACTGGCCATGCCGATCTGACAGATTGCCTGCGGCGCCTGGCTTTTGATGTCCTTCAACAGCGGGATCGTCACTTCACAGGGGAAGGTCATGTCGAACTTGCCGGCGATAAAGGCGAGGATCGCCGTCGAGCGGTTCGGGATGATCGTGTACTCGATCCCATCGAGGTAAGGCCGGTCTGGCTTCCAGTAATCCAGGTTGCGGGCGACCTTGATGTCCTGATTGGGCCTGTATTCGACGAATTTGAAGGGGCCGGTGCCGATCGGATGCTGGCGCATGTCGCGGGGCGGCACATGGCAGGGATAGATCGGGGTATCGCCTGACGCGAGCAATACCAGCAAGGCCGGTTGCGGCCGTCTTAGATGAAGGGTCGCTTCGCGGTCGCCGTTGGTCGTTGTGCCGGCCACATTCACCCACCAGGTCTCACGATAGTTGAGCCGCAGCTTCACCTTCCCCTTATTGGTCAAGAGGTCGAATGTGCATTTGACGTCCTCCGCCGTGAACGGCTGGCCGTCGTGCCATTTGACGCCGTCGCGCAATTTGAAGGTCAGCTCCTTGGTGTCCTCGCTCCACGACCAGCTGGTCGCCAATTCAGGGACGATCGACTGCAGGCTGTTTTGCGGGACGTGCTGATCGAACAGGACCAGATTGTTGAACACGCCCATCATCGGCATCATGACGCCGACGGTTCCTTCCTCGTGGATCGACATGCCGGCCGGGCTGTCGCGATGGTAGACCCGCAGGATGCCGCCCTGCTTCTGCGCCAATGCCGTGTTGGCGACGCCGAGCGCCAGCAGCAGCCCGCCTAATGCCGCGAATCTTCGGAGTGCTCGCTTCATTTATGCTCCCGCTCCTCCGGGTCTATGCAGTGCTTCGCCCGCCCGGCGCCCGGATCGTGCATGGCGGATCCGCGCGCGTAAAGCAGCGAAGCCGCCCTTTGAGACTGATATCCGCGCGGGATTGCGGCACGACGCTGGTGCGCGCTACTTCTCCTGCATAATCCAGACCCCGTCCCATCCTTCGCCGGGCGGGCTGGCCTGATAGTAGCGGCAGCGGTCGAAAAAGATCTGGGACGGACGGTCCTGCGGGGCCAGCTCACAGGCCGTGGCGAAATGGCCGAGACCGCCCGTCCAATCGCGTCGCTGGTAGCAATCGATTCCGGCCTCGTAAGCCTTGATCACTGAGGCGAGCTTGGGGAAACTCGCCGATGTTTGGTGCCCGAGTGATTCATAAATCCAGGTCGGCTGAGAGATGCCTTTGGCTTGGATCAGGTCGAGGCGCCGCAAAACGGTGGGCGATTTCAACCCCTCGACAGTGGTCGCCGCCAATAGCACGGCCGTACCGTAATATTTGTTGGCACTCTCGAGCCGCGACGCAAGGTTCACATTGTTGCCAATGGCCGTGTACTCCATACGCTTTGTCGGACCGACCGAGCCGGCGAGCACTTCGCCGGTGGCGAGCCCGATGCCGATCTCAATTGGCTCGAACCCGCGCTCGGCCCGCCTAATGTTGAAAACGCCGAGGGCGCGGATCATGTCGTTGGCGACAGAGAGCGCATTGTCCGCGTCGGCGGAGCCGATGATCGGCGCACCAAAGATCGCCATCAGGCCGTCGCCCATGTACTTGTCGAGCATGCCGCCGCGGGTGAAGATCACCTCGACCATTTCGGTAAAAAATTCATTGAGCATCGACACTGTATTGCGCGGCGTCATGGTCTCGGACATCAGCGAGAAACGCCTGATATCGGCGAACAGCACAGTGGCGATCAGGGCGCTCCCCTCGAGGACATCTTCACCGCTGGCGAGCAACTGATCGACGACCTCCTTGGCCACATATCGCGCCATCGTGTTGCGCACACGTTTTTCGCGGGTGATGTCCTCGAGCACCAGCATATAGCCGATAGACTTTCCCTCGGTGTCGAGGAACGGCGCCGCCGTCAGGTTAACGGAAGCGATGCCGCCGTCCGACTGCCTTAGGTCGGTGTCGGCGTGGTAGTCGGTCGCCCCCATCCGCACGACGAATTCAAGGCTTCGGGTGATCCAGGCGTTGAGATTGCCGAAGGCCTGCTGGGCCGGGCGACCGACCAGTGCGTCCGACGACAGCCCGAGAATCCGCTGTGCCGCCTCGTTGGCTTTGACAATGAGGCACTGTGGATCGAGCGTGACCACGCCGTTGGAGAGCGACTTCAGAATGCTCTCGTTGTAGTTCTTCAGCGCGAGCACGTCGGAAAACAACCGGGCATTTTCGAGCGCCACCGCGATGCCGGCAGAAAACGCCTTCAGCCGACGAATATCGATCTGGGTGAACGGCCCACCTCGCTTGTTGAGCACCTGGACCACGCCGAGACGTTCGCCGGTACGGTCGATGACCGGGACATTGAGCAGATTGCGGGTGCGAAAGCCGGAACCCCGATCGATTTCCTGATTGAAACG
>DATEQL010000157.1:0-3423 GCA_035272665.1 Allostellaceae bacterium | reverse complement strand
GCCTCCGCCGCGAAGACGGGATCAAGGGACGGGCGTCGCATCGCGATCAGTATGGGAGGAGCGCCGACTGCTGGCAAGGACGCGACGCACCCCGCCACCTCGGACAGAGCAGGGTTGCGGCAGGTGCACGCGCCAGCCCGCCAAAGCAAAGGCCGCCTGCCCACGGTTTCACGCGGACAGACGGCCTCGAGAGGCGCGAGTGTGGACGCGGCCTAGAAGTCCATGCCGCCCATGCCACCGCCCGGCGGCATTGCCGGCGGGGTCTTCGGCTCGGGCTTTTCGGCCACCATCGCCTCGGTGGTGATCAGGAGACCCGCCACCGAGGCCGCGTCCTGCAGGGCGTGCCGCACGACCTTGGTCGGGTCGATGATGCCCGCCCGCACCATGTCGGTGAATTCGCCCTTCTGGGCATCGTAGCCGTAGTTCGTATCCTTGCTGTCGAGCAGCTTGCCGACGACGATCGAGCCGTCCGTGCCGGAGTTTTCGGCGATCTGCCGGGCCGGATACAACAGCGCCTTCTTGACGATGTCGATGCCGACCTGCTGGTCGCTGTTCGCCGGCTTCAGATTCTCGAGGGCACGAGAGGCATAGAGCAGGGCCGCGCCACCGCCGGCGACGACACCCTCCTCGACCGCGGCGCGCGTCGCGTGCATCGCGTCGTCGACCCTGTCCTTCTTCTCCTTTACCTCGACCTCGGTCGAGCCGCCGACCCGGATCACCGCGACCCCGCCGGCGAGCTTGGCAAGCCGCTCCTGCAGCTTCTCGCGGTCATAATCCGAGGTCGTCTCCTCGATTTGCTGACGGATCTGCGTGCAGCGGCCCTGGATGTCGTCCTTCTTGCCGGCCCCGTCGATGATCGTCGTGTTCTCCTTCTCGACCCGCAGCTTCTTGGCTTGGCCCAGCATGTCGAGCGTCACGTTTTCGAGCTTGATGCCGAGGTCCTCGCTGATCACCTGGCCGCCGGTCAGGATGGCGATGTCCTCGAGCATGGCCTTGCGGCGATCACCAAAACCGGGCGCCTTGACCGCCGCCACCTTGAGACCGCCGCGCAGCTTGTTGACGACGAGGGTGGCAAGCGCCTCGCCCTCGACGTCCTCGGCTACGATCAGCAGCGGCTTGCCGCTCTGCACCACCGACTCGAGCACCGGCAGCATCGCCTGTAAGCCGGACAGCTTTTTCTCATGAAGGAGAATGTACGGGTTCTCGAGTTCGGCGATCATCTTCTCCGCGTTGGTGACGAAATACGGCGAGAGATAGCCACGGTCGAACTGCATCCCCTCGACGACGTCGAGCTCGGTCCCGAGGCTCTTCGCCTCTTCGACCGTGATCACGCCCTCATTGCCCACCTTTTGCATCGCTTGGGCGATCATCTCGCCCACCTCGCGTTCGCCATTGGCCGAGATCGTGCCGACCTGCGCGATCTCCTCGTTGGTCGAGATTTTCTTCGACCGCTTCTTGATGTCCTCGACGACGGCGTCGACGGCGAGATCAACCCCGCGCTTCAGATCCATCGGGTTCATGCCGGCCGCAACCGCCTTTGCCCCCTCGCGCACGATCGCCTGGGCCAGCAGGGTCGCGGTGGTGGTGCCGTCGCCGGCCTGATCACTGGTCTTCGAGGCCACTTCGCGCACCATCTGCGCACCCATGTTCTCGAACTTGTCAGCCAGCTCGATTTCCTTGGCGACCGTAACGCCGTCCTTGGTGATCCGCGGTGCGCCGAACGATTTGTCAAGAACGACATTGCGGCCCTTGGGGCCCAACGTCACCCGAACCGCATTGGCGAGAGTATCGACGCCGCGCAGCATCCGCTCGCGTGCGTCTGCGTGAAATTTGACTTCTTTTGCTGCCATGTCCTGTTGCTCCTCAAGCGACCTTTCTCGCAGGGGCGTCATGCTCGATCACGCCCATGATGTCGGACTCTTTCATGATGATTAGCTCTTCGCCATCGAGCTTGACCTCGGTGCCCGACCATTTGCCGAAGAGCACGCGATCGCCCGCTCTGACATCCATCGGTTGGATCTTGCCATCCTCGCCGCGCGCGCCCGGACCGGCAGAGACCACCTCGCCTTCCATCGGCTTCTCCTTCGCCGTATCGGGGATAATGATGCCGCCCGAGGTCTTTTCCTCGGACTCGACGCGACGGATCAGCACGCGGTCGTGCAGTGGACGGAATGCCATGAATACCTCCTGGGGGCCAAACACAATTCTGATATTAGCACTCTCTCCTCAAGAGTGCTGCTCAGATAGCCGGGACTGGCTCGCTTGTCAAGCAGCGACGCCAATGACCCGGCTCGTCCAGAGACGGGAGCGCCGAGAGGGGTTTTGACAAGTGAGAAGTCACGGCGCACTCTTTTAGCGCTATGATCCGAGCAGCTACCACTGACGAGTCGCCAAAATGTCGCGAACCGTAGACTGGGAGATACCGGGGGAGATCCAACCAAAGCCCGGGGACTTCGCCTTTGATCTTGACCGTGCGCTGAGCGCGGTTCTCGGCTTGCGGGCGACGATCCCGGAAGACGCTTTCACCGCCGGGACGCTCGGCACCGAGCGCGCCGGCAGCGGGGTCTTGATCCGTAGGGACGGCCTCGTCCTGACGATTGGTTATCTGGTTACCGAAGCTGAGACGATCTGGCTGACCTCCGTGGAGGGTGGTGCCGTGCCGGGTCACCTCGTCGCCTATGATCAGGAATCCGGCTTTGGCCTGGTCCAGGCATTGGGGCGATTGAACGCCCCGCCGATCGATCTCGGAGTAGGCCTACGCGTCGGCGCAGGCGATCGCGCCGTCATGGCCGCTGAGGGAGGCCGCCGGCACGCGATCGCTGCGCGGGTCGTCGCCAGGCAGGAATTCGCGGGTTATTGGGAATACGTGCTCGACCGTGCGATTTTTACCGCACCCGCCCACCCCCTTTGGGGCGGCGCTGGTTTGATTGGCGCCGATGGACGGCTTATCGGAATCGGTTCGCTTCACGTGCAGCGTGCCAACGGCCGCGAACTTCGCCGTGACGTCAACATGGTTGTACCCATCGACCTGTTACCGCCGATCCTCGACGACATGCTGACCTATGGTCGCCCCAATCGCCCGCCCCGCCCCTGGCTTGGCCTCTACGCCCAGGAAGTGGAGGACGCGGTCGTCGTCGCCGGTCTCGCCGAGCGGGGTCCCGCGGGCAAAGCCGGACTGCGGCCTGGTGACCGCATTCTCGCCGTCCGCGAGGATCCGGTCGCGAGCCTTGCCGGCTTGTGGCGCAAGATCTGGGCTGGCGGCCCGGCCGGCAGCGAGGTCGTGCTGCGGGTGGGGCGCGATAACGAGACCTTGACGGTCCGCGTCCTATCGGTCGACCGGACCCAGTTCTGGAAAGCGCCTAAGCTGCACTGATCGTCCGACCGCCGGGAGCAGGTCCGGGGCGGGCATGCCACAGCCGCAAT
>DATEQL010000156.1:0-2167 GCA_035272665.1 Allostellaceae bacterium | reverse complement strand
GATGGCTTCGACGATGCGGATCGTGCTGTCGTAGAGCGACGGGTCGCCCCAGACCAGGAAGGCGCCGCATTCGCCTTCCGCCATGCCTTCGCCGATCAGGCGCTCGAACACGGCCTGCTTGTCGCGGTTGAGCTCATCGATCGTCGACCGGTAATCCGCCGTTCCGCGCTCCCACTCCGGGCTGGCGGCGTCAACAAACCGGTAGTCATGATCCTCGATATACCGGCGGCAGATTTCCTGACGGTAGGCGGTCAGCTTTTCCTTGCTCGGCCCCTTGTCGAGGATGAAGAAGACATCGACTTGGTTGAGCGCATTGACCGCCTGGATCGTGACGTATTCGGGATCGCCCGCGCCGATGCCGATGATCAGGATCTTCTTCATCGCGTGCCGCCGTTATCGAGCCCGCTCCAGGTAGCTCTCGAAAACGCCGACATGAACGGTCGCCTGGTCGGCGGCTTGCGGCCACAAATCCTCCGTCCTGAAGCTCACGTCATAGGGGCGCTCGTCCTGGGATTGCAGATTGTGGGCGGAGGCGTCCGGAAATGGATAGGGCGGCGATATGCCGACGACGACCCCCCACTTGCCGCGGATGTAGCCCGGCATGCGGACATGACCGGAAACGAACTCGTTCTTGACCCGCACTCTGTCACCGACGGCAAACGACTCGCGCGGCATCGCATTGAGCCGGCCCTCGGCGCTCGGCAGGGAGAGCGGAAATAACCCCTCTGCCAAGCGTTCGAGCTCCTCTTGCGAGACGATGCCCTTTTCGACGCAGAGGGTTGTGAACCCGGTAAGCGATCGTTCGTAGTAGCTCGCTGACAGGTAGTGGCGCGGCTCCATCCGTTCGATCGAGTGGCGATATTCGTCCATGTTGATGAGGCCGAGCCTCACCCCCAACGAATAAAGCGCGTTGGCGCGCGGCTCCCACGCCGCCTTGAACGCGGTGCGGCTCGACGCACAACGCACAGGACCGAAACCCTGCTTGCCGCCCAGATCGTGCACGCCGTCCATGCAATGTTCCCCGCTCAGCGATACGGCGGTTCGAGGCGGGCAACTCCGATCATCGACTCCTTGGTCACGATTTCGGCGAGCTTGTCCTCGGGCCGCCCGACCGTTTCGGGCGGCTGCACCGGCAGCACCATGTAGCGCGTGTCGGTGGTGGTGTCCCACACCTTGATTTCGACCTCGTCCGGCAGGTCGAGCCCCATTTCGCGCAATACCGTGCGCGACTGGCGCGCGACCCGCGAGCGGTACTCGAAATCCTTGTACCAGCCCGGCGGCAGTCCGATGATCGTGAACGCCGTGCACGAACACAGCGTGCAGCAGATCACGTTCTGCAGGCTCGGCGTGTTTTCCAGCACGACCAGATGCTTGTGATGCTCCGGCATGGTGAAGCCGAGCTCCATAACGGCGGCCTTTCCGTTTTCCAGCAACCGCCGCCTGAAATCCGGATCGGTCCAGGCGCGCGCGCCCACCTTGGCGCCGTTGACCGGAACCCAATCCTCTTGGGCAATATGGGCAAAGTCGTCGATGAAGCCGGCGGGGATCAGGTTGCGTTCCTCGAACGCCTGCTCCAATGCCGCGACCCGCCGCTCGACCGGCGCCGGCGCTTTCACCTCGTCAGGCATAGCCGAACTCCTTCCTGCAGGTCGGAACGGAGCGTGATGCGGATCGGACGTTTCGTCAACGTGCGATGCAAAACGCCGAACTAGTGAGTTGACAGCGGCAACCGCCTTCGGCTTATGTCTAGCCGTCGTGGTTCTGTCGATCCGCTAGCGGATCGGCGGCTAAGAGGGAATCCGGTGCGTCGCCGCAAAGCGACTATGCCGGAGCTGCCCCCGCAACTGTAAGCGGCGAGCGGCTGTCAGACAGTGTCACTGGTGCTGGAAAAGCACCGGGAAGGCCAGACAGCCGCAGCGACCCGCGAGCCAGGAGACCTGCCGCGACGCGTTGAACGTCCTCGGGCGGGGTGTCCCGGTGGTGCGCTTGCGAGGGATGGCGTTCGCCATCCGGATCCAGCATGCGTCCGCTCGGCCCATGCCCCCTACCAATGGGTATGCCGATGTATCAGCCTTCTCCGATCCGCAGTCGCGCTGAGCCGCGAAGCCAATTCACATTTCGAAGCGGGCGTCCCGACGGCGGCCAGCTGGGTTCGCATGGGAGACTG
>DATEQL010000155.1:0-2255 GCA_035272665.1 Allostellaceae bacterium | reverse complement strand
TTCGTCATGGCGGCCGAGCTGGGTGCAGAGCGGCGCGCCACATGGCGAGATCCTGGGTAGCACGGTCGGGATCGTCGGGTTCGGCAGGGTCGGGTGCCAGGTAGCCCGCCGGGCGGCGGCTTTCGGCTGCCGTGTGATCGCCGTCAATCGCAGCCCGCGCGAGCCGGACGGCGGGGTCGAGCGCGTCTTCCCCTTGGGCCAGCTCGATCGCATACTGCCCGAGTGCGATTTTGTCATCCTTGCGATCGCGCAGGGGCGCGAGACCGAAGGGCTGATCGACGCGCGCCGCCTCGGACTGATGAAGCGCTCGGCGTTTCTGGTCAACATCGCGCGCGGCGCTGTCCTCGACGAGGACGCCGTATACGCTGCGCTACGCGACCATAGCATCGGCGGGGCGGCGCTCGATGTCTGGTGGCAATACCCGACCGCGGCGGAGCCGCAACGCCGCCCCTCCCGCCATCCCTTTCACGAACTGCCGAACGTCATCATGACGCCGCATTGCTCCGGCTGGACCGAAGGCATGGTCGCGCGGCGCTGGGCCGAGGTGGCGGGCAACATCAACCGCTTCGTCCGCGGCGAACCGCTCGAGAATGTCGTGGTCACGACCTGAGGAGCACAGCATGGCGGATGAGATCGCCTTCTTCCCCGCGACGCGGCTGCTGGCACTCTATCGTGGCAAGCGGCTGTCGCCGGTCGAGGTAATCGAGGAGACGTTGCGTCGGCTGGAGCGGTATGAACCCGCGACGAACGCGTTTGTCCTCTTTGATCCGGAGGCCGCGATGACGATGGCGCGCGCCTCGGAGGCGCGCTGGCAAAGGGGTGAACCGCAGGGCCGCCTCGACGGTGTGCCGGTAGCACTGAAGGACACCGTGCTGACCAGGGGCTGGCCGCGGCTGTTGGGCTCGCGCACGATCGACCCGAACCAATCGTGGCACGAGGATTCTCCGGTCACCGCCCGGCTGCGCGGTGAAGGTGCGGTGTTCTTTGGCAAGACGACAGCGCCCGAATTCGGCTGGAAGCCGGTCACCGACTCCCCGCTGAGCGGGATCACCCGCAACCCGTGGAACCTCGAACGCACCCCCGGCGGCAGCAGCGGCGGCAGCGCCGTCGCGGTAACGGCTGGGATCTGTCCGCTCGCTGTCGGCACCGATGCCGGCGGCTCGATCCGCATTCCGGCCGCGTTTTGCGGCATCGTCGGCCTGAAGCCGACCTTTGGCCGAGTGGCGGTCTATCCGCCATCGGTTTTCGGCGATGTCGCCCATGTCGGCCCGATGGCGCGCTCGTCCGAAGACGCGGCGCTGATGCTCGACGCCATCAAGGGGCCCGACTCACGAGATTGGGGAAGCCTGCCCGATGACGGTATCGCCTATCGCGAGCGGGTGGGGGATGGGTCGCTCAAGGGCAAGCGAGTCGCGCTGTCAATGACTCTCGGTCTGGCCGAGCCCATGCCCGCGGTGCGCGCTGCCGTCGAGCACGCGGCCCAGGTATTCGCCGAGCTTGGCGCGGTGGTCGAGCCCGCCGACCCGTTCCCGCAATCACCCAAGGAAATCTTCGACCGGCTTGCTCTGGCCGCGTTCTGGGCGTTGCTGCGCGCGCAGACACCGGAGGCGGTGGCGGTGATGGACCCCGGCCTCGTCGCGTTCTGCCGCCGGGGCGAAGCGGTGACCCAAGAGGAATACGTCGCGGCGGTGACCCGGCGCGCCGCACTCGGACAGGCCGTGAGGCTGTTTTTCGATCGCTTCGATCTGCTGTTGTCGCCGACCATGCCGATCCCGGCGGCTTATGCCGATCCCCGCGACGACGACATGCCGAACCCGACCAATTTCCCGAGCTGGATGCCCTATACCTCGCCGTTCAATCTGACCAAGAACCCGTCTTGCTCGATCCCGTGCGGCTCGGTCGAGGGGCTGCCGGTCGGGCTGCAGGTGACCGGTCCGCTGTTCGGCGATCTCGAGGTATTGCAGGCCTGCCGCGCCTATGAGGAGGCCGCCGGCCCCGTTTGGCCGAGCCCGGAGCTGACGAGCCAACTCGATAAGATCGCTTCCTCGACGGATGCCGGCGTCAACGCCAAGCGGTGGGCGAAGGGTTAATCGCCCGCACGCGGAAAACTTCGCGGTTGAATCACCGCGGATCCACAGCATATTCGCCTGCGATTAGTGTGATGGGAGAGTATCATGGCGAACAAGGAACAGAAGCGGACGAGCCGGGAAGCCAAGAAGCCCAAGCAGAAAAAGAAAGGGGCCGAGAAGCGCGCG
>DATEQL010000154.1:0-3061 GCA_035272665.1 Allostellaceae bacterium | reverse complement strand
GGGCGCTCTGGATGATCAAGGCGAGGCGGTGAACAATTCCCAACGCAGTCTTGTTGGTTACCTCGAGCCGCAGATGCAGCTGGTGCGCGCTGATGGTGTTCCCCGCAGCGCTCAATAAAAAACCAGCTTGAAACCATTTGTGGAGCGGAATGTGACTGCCCTCGAACATCGTGCCGATCGTGGCGCGGAACTGTTTGCGACAGCGGCAGCAGAACTTCAGTCCGGCGCGCGCGCCCTTTCCGGTGACGGCGCCGATCCGATCGGTGGCACCGCAGCGCGGGCATTCCGGGCCATTCGGCCAGATGATTTCTTCGAGCTTGGCGTGCGCCGCCTGCTCGTCCCAAAAGTAGGGCCGCGAAATGATGGACATGATCGTGCCTCGTTGTGGCCGAGGGCCGAATGGTGAAGAGGCCTTAGACTGGTTAACTAATTAGCCATGATATCGCGAAATGGATGAATTTTCGACTAACAATCATGGCTTTCCGTATTTGGACAACTTTATGACGCTATAGTGCGATCAACCTCTCTTGCCCGACCCCTCTTCCGAAAAGCCGAACGATCCCGCATGATCGGCTACATCGATCCAGCGCTGGAGAGAAGTCATGAAGCTCTTCGATCTGTCCGGGAAGGTTGCAATCATAACCGGCTCGAGCCGCGGCATCGGCCGGGCAATCGCTGAGGCCTTTGCCGAGGCGGGCGGGCGGGTCGTCATCTCGGCCCGCAATGCAGTGCCCTGCGAGGAGGTGGCGGCGGCGATTCGCGCCAAAGGCGGCGATGCGATCGCCGTCACGGCGCGAATCTCCGATAAGGCGCAGCTCGAAAACCTCGTCGCCAAGACGCGTGAGGCGTGGGGCCGGATCGACATCCTGGTCTGCAATGCGGCGATCAATCCGCATTACGGTTCGCTGGAAAAGCTGACCGACGAAGTATTCGAGAGGATGATGGTCAACAATGTCCTGAGCAATCTGTGGCTGTCGCGCATGGTTGCACCCGAGATGCGCGAGCGGCATGACGGCTCGATCATCTACATCATTTCGGTGGCGGCAGTGCGCGCAACGATGGTGCTCGGCATGTACGGCGTAACCAAGGCCGCCGATTATGCCCTCTGCCGCAACCTCGCGGCCGAGTGGGGTCCCGACAACGTGCGGGTCAATTGTATCGCCCCGGGTCTCGTGAAGACCGAATTCGCCCGCGTTCTTTACGAGGATCCGGCGCGGCGCGCGGCGCGTGAGGCGGCGACGCCGCTGCGCCGCCTCGGCGAGCCCGAAGACATCGCCGGCGTGGCGCTGATGCTCGCATCGCGCGCCGGCGCCTTCATCACCGGTCAGACGATCATCGTCGACGGCGGCACGACCATCGCGCCGTAAAAAGAGCTTACCGCAGAGGGCGCCAAAGAATGTGCAAGTTACACGACGCATAGGGTCCTCGGCCCACTTTGTCTTTGGCCTCTTTCGGACTAATGTGTTCTGATGATTCGCCGAACAGGTAGTTGAGGTCTTCGGCGGGGAGCGGCGGCGACGCCGTCGGGGTCTAGCGTCGCGCCAAGGGCGCCAGCCTGCACGACAGGCCGTACGACGCCGCGTTCGTCGCTCTCGGCTCGGCCGACCTGACCGAGGCCGCCCAGCTGTGGAACATCGATCTCGGGCTCGTCCTGCGCGATGCGGAGGTCGCGCGAGATTGAGCAACAGGTGGACGCGCGGATCGCCGCCGGCCACCTTCGTCAGCTGCTCTTGTGATCCCGATCTGCACCCAATCTACCGGTGTCGACGCCTGGATCGGTAAGGGTGCCGTGGATTTGGTGTCATCTTCCCCCTGTTACACCGATTTCGCCCCTGCGGGGCCGGCAATCACCCCCTGCTCTCCGGCAAGGAGATCGAGATCCAATCCCGAACTAACCGCTGATTTCGCGTTCGATTTTCGACAACGATCGAGCCGATTTCGGCGCCGTGACAAAAATCTCCCCTGATTCTGCCGATAAAACAGGCGCGAGAGCCTCGGCCCCCGATCAAAACGCGCCCAGCCCCAGGATCCCGTCGACCGGGTCGACGCCGGCCAGTACGCGCTTACCGATCAGGTCGCGCAAGGTTTCGGTGGTGCCGCCGCCGAGCGTGCCATAGCGGGCGCCGCGGTAGAAGCGCGACACCGGGAACTCGTCGGTGAAGCCATAGCCGCCATGGACCTGGATCGCCTCGCTGGTGACGCGCAGTGCCATCTCGTTGCAGTAGACCTTGGCGACCGCCGCGAGCAGCGGGTCGGGAAACGGGTCGGCGCTGGCGCAAGCGCGGTAGAGCATGCTGCGGCCTGTCTCGATGTCCTTGTACATCTCGGCGATCTTCCAGCGCATGCCCTGAAACTCGCCGATCGTGCGGCCGAACGCCTTGCGCTCCTTGACATAGCGCACCGCCTCCTCGATGGCGCCCTCGGCGAGACCGAGCGAGATGCTGGGGTTGAGGCAACGCTGGGTGTTGAAGGCAGAGAGCAGCTTCCTGAAGCCGTCCTCGCGCAAAACCAAATTCTCCGGCGGCAAGACGCAATCCTCGAAGCGGATCTCGTGCAGGTTCTCGCCGCCCATCGTGTGGAACTTGCCGGTGACCGAAAACCCGGGGGTGCCCTTCTCGACCAGCACGCAGCCGATGCCGGCGCGGCCCGGCTGTCGGTCGACCCGGGTAAAGACGACGAACATCCCGGCCTCGTCGGCCCGGCTGATCAGGGTCTTGACGCCGTTGAGCCGCAGCGAATTGCCGACGTGGTCGACATTGGTCTTGTAGTTGGCGACGTCGGTGCCGGCGTCGGGCTCGGTCATGCAGATCGCGAGGAGGCAGTCCCCGCTGCATACCGCCGGCAGGATGCGCTCCCTGATCGGCTCGGGCGCGTAGGTTGCGATGATCCGGGTCTGCACCCCGACCTCGCCGAGCACGGCCATCGCCGTCACATAGCAGACCTTTGCGATCTCCTCGAGGACGAGGGCGGTGTCGAAGACCGGCAGGCCGAGACCGCCATACTCTTCCGGGACCGCCATCCCGAGGACGCCCAATTGGGCGAGCGCGCGCATGTTCTCCCA
>DATEQL010000153.1:0-3368 GCA_035272665.1 Allostellaceae bacterium | reverse complement strand
GTTCCGAGCCAGATTGCGTTCTGCCACCAGATGCTCGAGGAGGAACCGCCGAACCCATGGCCCCAGGAGCGTCTCATCCTTCATGATCGCCCCCCATCGCGTACTGGGCGAAGCGCTGACTGGCCGCCTGCAAGAGTTCCGGCGTCATACGGAGGTAACGCTGGGTCGATCGGATATCGAGGTGACCAAGGTAGGTAGCGAGCTGCGGAAGCAATCGCTGGACGTCCTGGCCGGTGCGATACCATGCGACGACACGGTGCACGGTCGCGGTGTGGCGAAGATCATGTAAGCGCGGCGGCCGCGGTTCGCCGACGGGACAGTTGATACCGGCAGCTCGTCGCACGTGCTGGAACATTACGATGACGCGCGGATAGCTCCATCCTCGAATGCCGCGCGATGCGAAGAGCGGCGCCGCTTTCCCGAGCGGCATGGGAAGCAAGCCGCGGCGTTCGAGGTGCGCGGCCAGTTCGTCGGCAAGCTTCGGTCCGATCGGAACCAGACGCGTCTTGAAGAATTTTGTGCAGCGGACGGTGATGATCCTTTCGGCGAGGTCGACGTCCTGCAAGGTCAAGCGCAATGCCTCGCCGATACGCATGCCGGTTCCGTAGAGGAGCAACAGCAGCGTCAAGTACATCGCGGGCACTTGACGACTGTGGCCCGTGCGCAGGATCGCCGTCGCTTCCAACAGTCGGCGCAGTTCGTCGGTCGAATAGACGTAAGGCGTTTGCTGTGGCGGCAGCTTGGGCAGAGTTGTCGGCAGAGGCGAGTTGTCGACGTATCCGCGGCTGACGGCGAATCGGTATAGACCGGTCAGCACTCTGTGCTTGAGCACCCATGTCGCGGTCAACGCCCCATTGCCGTTGAGGAAGTCGAGGATCGCTCCGGGTGTCACCTCCTCGATCGGTCGATCGCCCATTGCCCGGCCGAAGCGATGGAGCAACTGTCCAGCGGAATCGAACCGCATGCC
Source organism: Allostellaceae bacterium (assembly GCA_035272665.1). Lineage (GTDB taxonomy): Bacteria > Pseudomonadota > Alphaproteobacteria > ATCC43930 > CGMCC-115725 > AP-15. The sequence goes on along the minus strand of DATEQL010000153.1, from coordinate 2,401 downwards.
CAGCGACCGTTGGCGGGTCAGATAGGCATCGATGACGTCGGCCAGCATCATAGGACGTCCCCCAAGTCGAAGGCGCCGACCTCGCGAAGAGCCGCCATGTTCACCTTGGCGTAGGTGCTGGTTGCCGACGTGCTGCGGTGTCCCAGGTGATCGCCGATCTCCTTGAGGGTTAGGCCTTCGGCGAGCAAACGGACAGCGCAGGCGTGACGCAACGCATGCCCTCCGCGATGCGCAGCTTCGATGCTGAGCGAGACGAATCGCCGATTGGCGACGTCAAAGATGCTGCCCGCCTTCAGGGGCCGTAGAGGCGCCTGCATGCAGAGGAAGACTTCCTGGCAGGACGAGGGCGGGCGAACCGTATCGACGTACCGGGCCAGCGCCTCAGCAACGGTCGGCAGCAGAGGATAGATCTGGGGTTGTCGCCGCTTCAGTCGAATGAGCCTGAGGGTCCGTCCAGCCCAGTCGATCTGGTCGAGCCGCAGAGCGGCCACTTCGCCGCTGCGCATGCCGTAGAGCGCAAGCAGCAGCAAAATTGCTCGATCACGGATATCCCTTGGCTTGTCGGTGTCGACATCAGCCAGCATTCGCTCGACGTCAGACCAATCCGGGGCATATGGTAGGGACTCTTGCTGATAGAGCCGAGGTCGACAAATCGACTCCGCCAGACAGTCCGGGCACCAATCCTCTCTCGCCGCGTAGCGCAGAAATGCCCGTAAGGCCGAGGCCATGTTAGCCGTCGAGACGCGCGCCCAGCGTCCTTTTCCTTGCGTTGCGACAAAGTTGTCGATGTCCTCGGCCCTGAGAGACCTGAGCTGGCGATCTGTCTGCTCGCACCACCGCAAGAATCTCTTTGTCGTACGGCCCCATTGTTCCACCGTCGACGGTGTAAAACCGCGCTCGTCGCGCATCCAAGCGACATACCGATCGAGTAGGCTCTGGTACGAAAACAGGACGGCGGGTTCACGCCACCAGCCAAGAAACCGCAGCCAGGGTCGCCCGATATCGATGACCCGTCGCGCGGAGGTCGCGGACCCCAGAAGGTTCTGCCGCTCCTGCGCGATCAGCAGCAACTCATTCAAGCCGACGCCGCGGGCGGCATCTGGGCCAAGATGTCGCGCGATCCATAGGAGCTCATTGCGCTTGATTTTGAGGACCGAGGCCCTTGCTCCTTGTGCGGCACAATGGCGCAAATAGCGGTTCCGCTCGTCGGCGAATGGCGCGTCTTGAAAGCGGTGATCGGCGGTGCTGCCGGAAGAGGACAGATGATCCATGGCGAACCCCAAGAAAGTTTGAGATCCGCCAACCGAGGCGCCGACTTATGTTGCGTCAAGCGCGCCCCACCGCCACAGCAGGCACTGAGGTCGGCGCTCATAGGCCACATAACGCCGACCGCAACATAACGGCTGTAGCCGTAGCCGTCAGGATGGACCTCCCGGTATTCCTCCCACAGGATCGCCATCGTCACGCCGGGCCGCTTCAGCTCGCGCGCAAATTCCGCCCAGTCCGGTTCGACCCGCCGCCGCTGGCCAGTCGCTATTCCCGCGCGCCCAAAGAGCTCGAGCTCCAGGGCGTCGTCGGTGACATCCTCGCCCAACGGCCATTTCAGCCCCGCCGCCGCCGCCCGTTTCAGGTTGTCCTGGATCGTCGAGCGCGCCACGCCAAGGCGGCGCCCGATCTCACGCGCGCTCACGCCGTCGTGGTGAAGGCGCAATAAGTGTCGCAATTGTCGCATGCTCAGTTCCCGCCTCGCCGGCATCCCAATCTCCTCGTCGATCATCGACGAACAGGGACTGCCGCAGTTGACGACCCGCGGGGAGCAAACGGCGAGAACCGTAACCGGCTCAGGTGGCCGGATTCAAATCGGAATGGTGGCCGGAATCAAATCGGAACGGTGGCCGGCTTCAAATCGGAATCCCCGGCCGGATTGAATCGGAATTCGCATGCAAGGCAACATGGCGAGCCGGTTGCGAGCCGGTTCGCTCCGCGTCTTCCGTTCTAAACCGGGTCAGCCATCGCGAGCGCTTGCGGGATGCCACACTGCGCCGCCGCCTGTGAGGATAACAATCTAAGCACTCCTGGACAGGGCTGATCCCACTCCCATCGGAACCGCACTTTCGCCCGTCTTTCTTGGGCTTTCGCCGGACCCGAACAGGTGATTTTTGGTCATGTCGCTCATGTCGGCCGCGACATGTCGGTCATGTCCGATCCCGGGTGAGATTGGCTCGTCTCGTACACCTTCTTTAGTGCCGTCTGGACGGCTGACAGCGCCTTCTTCGAGTGGACGGGGTGGAGGGGGTGCGAGACCAGGAAGGTCGTCCTGGCGATCTCTGCGGTCCCCGATCGGGGGTACTCGAACTTGCCGATCTCCCGACTGCCGAAGGGTGCTGCGCCCTGCTCCGCC
>DATEQL010000152.1:0-3396 GCA_035272665.1 Allostellaceae bacterium | reverse complement strand
TGCGATCACCTGGACACCCATCGCCAGGTTTTCGGGGCCGGCGTTCCGGGGGCTCAGCTTGACGATCGAATAGCCGTTGGCCCAGATCGGTTGCCAATAGGATTGCCCCTCTTCCGGCTGCAGAACGATCCCCGGACCCTGTGGCGCGCTCATGACGACCTCCTTCCTGGAACTCCCGGAGGTAAAACTTGCCGGGGGCTCCCTCCCTCGTCAACCGACCCGCGCGGCGGGCGCTTCCCCTACCCTATTCTTCATTCTTCGCCTGAGCTCGGGGCGGGGGACGGAAGGGAGGCGGGACGCGGCTTTAGGCGCTGGAAGCGCAAGCTATTGCGCTCGCGGATGGTCTGGAACGTGACGTAGAGCATCGGGATCACGAACAGCCCGATGGCGCTCGCGGCGATCATCCCGGCAAAGACCGGGGTGCCGACGGCGTGGCGACTGATCTCCGCCGCACCCTGCGCGGTGACCAGCGGATAGACCCCGAGGATGAAGGCGAAGGAAGTCATCATCACCGCGCGAAACCGCATCCGCGCGCCGAGCACCGCGGCCTCCCGGATTTCCATGCCCTCCTCGCGCCTGTCCTTGGCGAATTCGACGATCAGGATGCCGTTCTTGGCGGCCATCGCGATCAGCACCACGAGCCCGATTTGGGCGTAAAGGTCGACCGCCAAGTGAAAAATCAAAATTCCGACAAACGCTCCCAACACCCCGACCGGAACCGACAACAATACCGGGACCGGGATCATCCAGCTTTCGTAGAGCCCGACGAGGAACAGAAATGCGAACAGCACCGCAAGCCCGAGGATCGGGCCGGTCTGCCCGGAAGCCGCGAACTCCTGATAGGCGGTCCCGGTCCATTCATAGCCATAGCCGGAGGGTAGTGTCTTGTCTGAGAGCTGTGCCATCGCCGCGAGTGCGGTGCCGGACGAGGTACCCGGCGACGGGCTGCCCTGAATCGGGATCGCGCGGTAGTTGTTGTAGCGGGTGATGACCTGCGGCCCGACGATCACCCGAGCGTCGGCGATCGAGCGCAACGGCACAGCGGCGCCGAATTTATTGCGGATGTAGATCTGCCACAGCGAGGAGACGTCTCTGCGGTTCGCCCCCTCGCCCTCGATGTTGACCTGCCAGACGCGGCCGAACAGGTTGAAGTTGTTGATGTAGATGCTGCCCAATGTCGCCTGCAAGGCAGCGAACACGTCGTTCATGCCGAGGCCCAGGGCCTGCGTCTTCTCGCGGTCGATGTCGAGATAGATCGACGGGTTGCTCGCGGTGAAGGTCGAGAACACACGGGTCAGCCGAGGGTCCTGATTGGCGGTCGCGAGAAGCCCCTGCATGACGCTGTTCATCGCGGCGGGCTCCTGTCCCTGGAGCCCTTCGAGCTCGTACTCGAACCCGCCGGTCGTCGAGAGGCCGATGATTGGCGGCAGGTTGAACGGGATGACGGTCGCCGTCCGGAGTTGCTGTCCCTCGGCGAATACCTTTGCGATTAGCGTCTGCGCCGAGTTCGCCGCGCCGACGCGGTCGGCGAACGGCTTCAAGGTCGGCACAATGAAGGCCGTATTCGGCTCGTTGACGCCGTCGATGATCGAGAATCCGACGATCCCGACAAGGTTCTGAATCTGCGGCATCGATTTTAACACGGCCTCGATGCGCTTAACCGCTTCGCGGGTGCGGCTGACCGATGCGCCATCGGGCAATTGCACCGAGATAAAGAAGGCGCCCTGGTCCTCTTCCGGCAGAAACCCGGTCGGCGTTCGCAAGGACAGAAAATAAACCCCGGCGGCACTCGCCAATATCGCCACAAGGCCGAGTACGGAGACGCGCACCAGGCGGCGCACGATCGCCGCGTAGCCGTCGCGGATATTGTCGATGCGCCGCAAAACCCAGCCCATCGGGCCCCGCTTCGGGCCACTGGGACGAAGGAAGACGGCGCACAGCGCCGGCGACAGGGTCAGCGCGTTCAATGCCGAAATCAGCATCGCGACGCTGATCGTCACCGCAAATTGCCGGAACAATGTCCCCGAGATGCCGGGGATGAAGGCGATCGGCACGAACACCGATAGGAGGACTAAGGTGATCGCGATGATCGGCGCGGTGATCTCGGCCATGGCCTTTTTCGTCGCGTCCGCCGGTGACAGGTTCGGTTCTTCCTCCATGACGCGTTCGACGTTCTCGACGACGACGATAGCGTCGTCGACCAGAATGCCGATCGCCAATACCATCGCGAGCAGCGATATCGTATTGGCCGAATAGCCCATCAGCAGCAGCACCGCGAAGCTGCCGATCAGACTGACCGGCACCGCGATTGCGGGAATGAGGGTCGCGCGCAGGCTGCCGAGAAACACAAAGACGACGATCACAACCAGCGCAAAGGCGATCAACAGCGTGATCAGCACGTCGTGGATCGTGTCGTGGACGAAGGTGGTCGTGTCGTAATTGACGAGGTATTTGAGACCGGGCGGGAAGCGCTGGCTCAAGCGGTCCATATTGGCTCTAATGAGCCCAGCGGCCTCTACGGCATTGGCGCCGGGAGAGAGATAGATCCCGATCGCCACCGCAGGCTCGCCGTTGAAGCGGCCTTCAATGTCCTGGTTCTGGGCGCCGAGGTCGACCCGGGCGACATCGCGTACGCGCAGCAGCGAGCCGTCGGGATTGGCACGCAACACGATATTGCCAAACTGCTCGGGTGTCGTCAGGCGACCCAGCGTCTGCACGTTCAACTGGAATTGCTGGTCTTTGCCGATCGGGCGCGCGCCGATCCGGCCAACCGGCGCCTCCACGTTCTGCGCCTGGATCGCCGCGACCACATCGGCCGGTGTCAATTGCAGATTGTCGAGCCGCTGGGTGTCGAACCAGATGCGCATCGAGTAATTGAGCGCGCCGAATATGGTTGCCTGACCGACCCCGGGGGTACGGGACAATACGTCGAGCACATTGATGACCACGTAATTCGTAATGAACAGCGGATCCTGCTTGCCGTTCTCGCTGTACAGCACGATGAATTGCAGGACCGCCGACGATTTTTTCTGTATCGTCAGCCCCTCCAACTGGACTTCCTGAGGAAGCTGGGCCAGGGCGGTCTGCACCCGGTTATTGACGGCGTTGGTGTTGATGTCGGGATTGCTACCGAGCACAAAACTGACCGTCAGGTTGTAGCTGCCGTCATTGCCGCTCGTCGACTTCATGTAGAGCATCTTGTCGACCCCGACCACCTGCGCCTCGATCGGCTGAGCGACGCTCGATTCGACGACGGCGGCGGAGGCGCCGGGATAGGTGGCCGAAACTACGGTCTGCGGCGGTACGATGTCCGGGAACTGCGCGACCGGAATGCGCAGCAGCGCCAGAGCGCCGGCGATCGTGATCACGAGCGCGATGACGACCGCGAGCCGCGGC
>DATEQL010000151.1:0-3879 GCA_035272665.1 Allostellaceae bacterium | reverse complement strand
TCCCGTGACCTTCAGGACGCCGTCGCGGCGGGTCAGCGGCTGACCGATGTTCGAGCCATGTCGGACATGGCGCGGAGCTTGGGCGAGGGTGATCTCAGGCGTCATGGAGTCCTCCGGGAGCGGATGAGAAGGGGGAGGCCGGAAGGGCCGGAACACGCTCGGGAGTTCCCGCCGCAGCGAGCGTCAGGGCGCGCCGGAGGGTCCGCCGTGCAAGCTCGATTTTAAATCGGTTGTCTCCGGAGGGTTTTGCATCAGCGAGCGCCGCCTCCGCCGCGCGGCCGAAGGCGGGGTCACTGGGACTGGAGCCCGCCAGGATCTCCTCCGCCGAGCGGGCTCGCCACGGTTTGGCCGCAACTCCGCCGAGTGCCACCCGCGCATGCCGGATCGTGCCGTCTTCGATCCGGAGGGCTGCCGCGGCGGATACGACGGCGAAAGCGTAGGAGGTGCGTTCGCGAACCTTCAGATAGCGTGCATGCGCCGAGAACATGCCGGCCTCGCCCGGCAGCCGCAGGGCGACGATCAAGTCACCCGGCTCGAGCGCGCTTTCTCGCTCGGGCGTATCGCCGGGCAGACGATGAAGCGCCGGTCGACGCCTTGCGTCGCTGGCTGCGTTGCAATGTCGAGTTCGTTGCCACTAAAAAGGGCATGTCGGCTGCGCTGGCGCTCGCCGTGCATGGCTCGTCGGAACTCTACGCCTATACCTTCGACCGCTTGACGAAAGCCGTCGGCGCCCTGTTGGATCGCGCCGTCGCGGCCGGCGAAATACGCCCCGACATCGGTCCTGAAGACCTTCTGCGCGCCCTTGTCGGGATGTGCTACATGCACGACCAACCCGGCTGGCAAGCGACCGTGCTCCGCCTGGTGGATGTATTTGTCGACGGTCTTTGCGTGCAAAGCAGTGTCAACAGACAAACGACGGTGGTGTCGCGGCGTGGCAACGTCTCCGAGAACCTTAAGGCGGCGCCTTCCGAGCCCGGATCTCGGAAGCGCCGCGAGTAAACGTGCTGCACTGGCGAGAGCTCAAGTTTGATCGGCACTGGAGGCGAAGACGGTTGGTGGATCTGCCTCGTCGCCTCCTGTCCCAATGCCCTCTTAGGGTAGCGCCCCGAGCCCGCAACGAGTCAGAAGCATACCCCGAGACGGTATCGCCGAAGGTCCCCGCTTTCGCGGGGGCGACCGAAAACGTCATGTAGCGCAGGACGGGGATCGAGGACACAGCCGACGGCCCCAGCGGCCCGTAGGGCTGCTTGAACTGGCCGGCGAGGCTCGCGGGCGACACGACATTGCGGGCGCAGCCGCCCCGGGACATGTTTAGCGCAACGGGTGTCCGCGCAGCGACCGATGTATTCTCCAGCCCTCTTTTGGTTTCGTGTCGCTCCCGGCGGTCAGGGCGGGAACGACAAGAAGCACTTGTCGGAGGCCAGGATATAGGTCTCCATGTAGTCCTGGATCACCGGACGGCGGTCGAGGGCCTCCATCGCGCCGATCAACGCCATCCAGTTCAGCATTTCGTGCTGCCCGGAAAACTCCATCTCGGCCAGCGAGCGCTTGCGCCAAGTATCGTAGTCGGCGCGGCTGACCGCGTCGAAGAGCACCCGGTCGCCTTCGTGATCCGGCCACAGATAGCCGTTCTTTGGCGACAGGAAGGCGTGCGACCAGCTCGACGAAGCAATCAGCGCCGCCCGATAGGGTGAAGCAGCCAGCACCTGGGCAACGGCTGCGCCGACCTGCATGCAGCGCCAAGGTGGCGGCGACGGCGGGTCTTCGGCTTCGTCGGCCGGCCGTGGCGGTTGGAACAGGTGCGCCAGACCACCTTTCGCGTGGAGCAACGTCCGACCATAGCAGTTGATCGCGAACGGGATCGCCGGATACGGGAAGCCCGCCCGGTCCCAGTCGAGATAGAGGAAGGTGTTGGTGAAGGCGTGCGCCATCGGGTGGTGCAGCGGCTGGTAGGCATAGGCCATGTCGATGCCGCGCTCGATCAGGCCGGTGGCGAGGTATTTGGCCGCCTCGCGATGGCCCTTCAGCTTTAATGGCCAGTCACCGGGCTCGTCCCAGCGGTTCGGCTTGCCGCCATTGGCGTTATCCCACGGCTTGATCTCGAGCTGATCATCATAGCCGAGCAGGCAGAAGGCCGGGACGATGTCCTCGCGGAAATTTTCGTACTGGTCGTCGCCCCAGACCACCACCAGATCCGGGTTGAAGTCGTCGAGGATCTTGCGGATCGCGCGAAAATCATTGCCGAAGCGCTCCCCGCAGCGATTTGCCGCCGAGAGACCGTCGTCGTTGCCGAGCTCGGCGAGCAATTCAGGCGGCCAATTGGCCGGGTCCTTGCGGGCGGCGTCGACATTGGGGGCGCGCAAGGTCGTCTTGAAGACCCCAGTCAACCCCTCGTTCGGCATGCACAAGGTTGGCCACTGGGTGACGCCGAGGCCGAGTATTTCTGCCATCTTTCCGTTCCTTCCGTTGGAATGCTTCCGAGCGCTAGGAGCTAATACTGGCCGCGCGGTTCGAGACCGAACGCGTGCTGACCGTACATGGTGCCGACCGCGTCCCAATTGAGGCTGACGTGGCGCGCCACGGCGTTGGCATCGCGCCACGCCCGCTGCACCGGGTTGCTGAGATGCAATCCGTAGCCGCCGGTCGAGGCGTTGAGCGCCTCGACCGCTTGGACTGAGAGCCTGGTCACCCACGCCTGGTTGCGGCGGCAACGGATGCGGTCGGCGACCGTGATCTCCTCGCCCGCATAGAGCTTCTGCGTCATGTTGCGCATATCGGTCAGCAGGATCAGCTCGGCGCTCTCGACCGCGGCGGCCGCTTCGGCGTAGCGCAGCTGGATCGTAGCGAATTCGGCCATCGGCAGCTGGCCGCCGGCGAGGGCGCCGCGGGTCTCGCGCCCCCGGGTCATCTCCAGATAGGCGTCGAGCGCGCCGCGCGCGGCACCCACCGCGGTCGATGCCAGCATCGAGGCACCGTGGATCAAGAGCGGCATGCGGTAGAGCGGGTTCTGATGATGCCGGGCACCGGGTGCGGTGCCAGACCGCGCATCGGCGAACAGCAGCACCCGGTGGGCCGGGACAAACACCTCGCGGACGACGATGTCCTTGCTGCCGGTTCCGGCCAGGCCGCAGACGAACCAGTTGTCGACGATCTCGCAATCGCCGATCGGCAATAGGAAGAACGCGCCGTCGAATGGCGGCTCCGCACCCGCAGGCGTGATGAAGGCGCCGAGCTTGATCCAGCTCGACGCGTCGCAGCCGCTGGCGAAGGACCAGGTGCCGCTCAGCACATACCCGCCGTCGACCGGAATGGCGGTACCCGTCGGCGCAAAGCAGGCGCAGGTGAACGGATCCTCGTCGCCGCCCCAGACCTCGCGCTGGGCTTCGATCGGGAAGTGGGCGATCGATCGGCCGTTCGAGACCGCACCATTCACCGCCCAGCCGGTCGAGGCGCAGGCCGCCGAGATTGTCATCGCGATCTTGAGCGCCACCTCGCCGTCATACTCGAAGCCGCCGAACTCCTTCGGCCGGCAGGTCCGCAACAGCTCGGCGTCGCGGATTTTGTCTATGATGTGAGGGAGGACGTTGCGGTTGCGCTCGGTCTCTTCGGCGAGCGCCCGGATCTCGGGCACCATGCGGCGCGCCCGCTCGATCAGCTCCTCCGGGCTCGGAATGGCGAAGCGCCGGATCGCGGCGGTAGTCATTCGAGAGAACCTCTCTTCACGGCTTCCCACTCTTGGAAAAGCATGCGCGCGGGCCGAGGTCGATGCAACGTGAAAGGCTACCGCTGCAACGAAATCACCTCCGCGCTCGCCGGAAGGCGCCGATGCCAGGCGACGATCGTGATGGTGGGGCGGCACGATCCCATGCGTGCTTCTTC
>DATEQL010000150.1:0-3928 GCA_035272665.1 Allostellaceae bacterium | reverse complement strand
GACGAAGATTCGGGCTCGAACCCCTCGGACGACGACGAGCGGGACGTGCTCCAGTTCAGCGCCGACAATCCGACCTATCAGGAACTCGTTGACGCGATCAACGGCTTGAGCGACCTGGAGCGCATCGAGCTGCTGGCGCTCACTTGGTTGGGCTGAGGCGACTATGCAAAGGAAGAATGGCGCGAAGCGCTCGAAGAAGCGCGCCGCATCCACGACGAAAAGGAAACCGACTACCTGATCGGCACGCCGTTGCTTGCCGACTACCTCGAGGAAGGGCTGTCGCAGCTGGGTTACTCGCTCGAGGATTTTGAGATCGGCCGCATGTAGCGGAAACGCCTCGGCACGTCACCGACCGAGCGCAGTACACTCGGGTCGATGACTTGATTTCCTCTGATAGGGTTGCCACGTAATCCTGGCAGGTCCGCGATGGATCCCATTTTACACGTTCTTTATGGCGTGCGTATCCGTTCTGTCTCGAAAAATTATTCCCCATCGCGATTTAATGAACGGAGCTGTGCCGGTTAGCCGGCTGTCCGCATTGCAGGCTAGGATCGCGCGGTTAGGTGCGCTGTAGAGCCATCCGCCGAGATTGCCGGATATCACAACCGGTATCGCACGCTGGACCAACGGTCATAAGGCTTCCATGTTCCCGCCTGGGTGTCCTTCGCGGTTGACTTGGATCAAGGCGCCTTGGCAGCGGATCCGGTATTGATGATTTAGAGAGAGAAGGCCCGGTAATGTTCCTCAGTCTCGTGATGCTTCTGCTCCTGGTCGCTCTCTTCCTATCCTGCGCCGTGCTCGTCGGCTTCGCGGAGCACGTTATCGGCTCGCAAGGCCAAGTCGGCCACGGGGACGGAGTGTGATATGGCGCTCCCTATACTGGTGGTATTACTGGTTTTGGTGGTGATTTACTTGTTCTATGCAGTGATCCACCCGGAGCGCTTTTAAAATTGGCGGCTGGAACGTGTCTCTATGATCGCGCAAATGTGGCTGCAGATCGGGCAGGCTTCGAGGTCGGACGTGATCGACCGGAGGAGGAACTCTCGAAGTCGATGTAAGACCGGCGGGCAGTATTCCGGATTGAGACTCGCATGATCTTAAATCAGCCTGCCGAGATCGGGCCTCGTCAAGAGGCCGAGCACCCCGTTGCTACGCTCGAGCGCCTCCGCAGGCGGGTCCTGATAGTAACCACGCTGGGTTATATCGGCTGCTTTGCCGTATGGACGATCTTCGCGATCATCGGGATCGAAATCCAGCGACAGTACGACTTGTCGGACACGGAGTTCGGGCTGCTCGTCGGCGCCCCGTTTCTGTCAGGCTCTCTGATGCGCGTCGTGCTTGGCGTGGGGGCCGACCGGCATGGGGGAAGACGGCTTTTTCTCGGTGTGATGATCATTGCGGCGATCGCGACCTGGTTCCTCGCCGATGCCACCAGCTTTCCGACGATACTCATGGCGGGGCTGGGCACCGGCATTGCCGGGGGTTGCTCCGCCGTCGGACTGTCGTACATCACGCGATGGTATCCGAAAGAACGTCACGGCACGGCCCTGGGCATATTGGGCGCAGGCAATGCGGGCTCGGCGATCACCAAGCTCGGCGCCCCCTGGGTCATGCTCGCTTATGGCTGGCAGGGCGTCGCTCGCGTCTGGGCACTGCTGCTGCTGTGCGCCGCCGCGCTCTTCTGGCTCGGCTCGGCTGAGGATCCCCACCAGGCGGCACGCCGCGCAGCGGGGCAGCCGGCGGCGCTGCTGGCAAGGCAGGTCGCGCCGCTGCGCCGCCTGCAGGTCTGGCGCTTCGGCCTTTACTACTTCTTCGTCTTCGGCGGCTATGTCGCGCTCTCGGTATGGCTGCCGCGTTATCTGATCGCGGTCTACGGCCTCGACATCCGGATCGCGGCGGCGATCGCTATTGCCTTCTCGCTGCCTGCCGGGCTGCTTCGCGTGTTAGGCGGGATTCTTTCCGATCGCTACGGCGCCCGCAAAGTGATGTACTGGTCATTTATCGGCTCGCTCGTCTGCACCTTCATACTTTCCTACCCGGCGACCGATTACACCGTCCACGGCCTCCACGGCGAGCTCCGCTTCAGCATCGCCACCGGGCTCCCCCTGTTCATTATAGTACTGATAATCCAAGCGTTCTTCATGGCGCTCGGCAAGGCCGCCGTCTTCAAACACATCCCGGTCTATTACCCGGATCAGGTTGGCGTCGTGGGCGGCGCCGTCGGAGCAATCGGTGGGCTGGGCGGCTTCGTTTTGCCGTTGGCTTTCGGCCTGATGAACGATCTCGCTGACGTGTGGACGAGCTGCTTCATGCTGTTGTTCGGCATCGCATCGGTGAACCTTCTATGGATGCATTTTGCGATCAGACGCCAGGAGCGGGCGGCAGCGCCCGAGATTGCGGATTTCCGATTCCTCCCGGAACTGCAGGCGTCCGGGGACGAAGCGGGCGCCGAGCCGGGATTGATGGCGGGCGGGGCACCTTCCCGCCCAATCTGATGCGCAAGCCGGAGACAGTTGGAATGGCGATGAGCAACCGGGAACATTCTTGAGTTAGTGGCCGGAGACACCCGGCGAGCCCGGAGCGCGGCCTCGTGACCCTCGAGGACGCGTCGTGACGACCGATATCCAGGCGACAAAGCCGCATCTGTCGCGCGACCATTTGCTGGCGCTGCTGTGCGCGATGGTGAGCATCCGGCGCTTCGAGGAGAAGTGCGCCGAGCTTTATCAACAGGAGAAGATCCGCGGTTTTCTGCATCTCTACATCGGCGAGGAGGCGATCGCCGTCGGCGCGATGGTCGGAGTTCGTCGCCGGGCGCTGGTCGAAGCGCGCCGCACGTCCCAATCTGCGAACTTGTCGGAGGTTTCGGATCTGCTCACTGAATTTCGGGTGCTCGACGATATGCCGAGCAGCTGGAACAGGCCCGAAACGAATATCAGCAGGCCGTTACTGCGATCGATCAGACGCGCAATCCCAATTTAGCCACAAGATGCGCAAAAGAACCCGGTTCCTCGTACCAACAGGCCAGCGCCAATAACCAGCCCTTTTGCGAGCGCCTTCGCGATGCGCTGCGTAGAATGCGGATTGTTCGCTCCGAGCTGCAGGCGTGGAACGGTGTCTCGGACCGCCTATCATTTTTCTGGCCGAGGCGTTGGCTCGATCCGCACTATGCTCTGCCGGCAGGTCTGGGGGAAGAGCAGTGGGGAGCGAGCGAATTGCGTGCATCTACTGTCCCGCTGCGCTCGGCAATGTCCGGCGGCAGAACCGGCACCCGATCGGCTCGTGCGAAACCTTGCTCGGATTGCGCGAGTTCATGCCCTATTTTTCGCGAGCAGGCGATTGAGCCAATAGCGGGAACGCACGAGCGCTCCGCGACGAAAGTATTTCGCGCTGGCCTAAGTACGCCGGGTCATCCGTCGACCGCGCAATGGGACGATGTCTCTTGTTGGCACCAAGAGTAACTGTCCGCGCGTACGCGGCAATTCCGGAACTGCGGGCAGACCGACCGTACCATCAACGTAGCGACGACAGCCGCCCATGACCCATTTGAGACATCCAGCAGAACGCGACTCAACCTAGGTCGCCAAGGTCGCAGACGCCCAGCCGCAGGCTCACGATGTCGTGTCGCTCGTGACTAACCGCTGAGGTCATGTAGTATTTCGATCTCGGCGAAGAGCTTCAAACCGATGGGAGACCCTACTCGCGCGAGAAAGGGGGAAGTCGAGCTATGCCATCTATTCTCAAACACGTTGCGACCGACGAGAGGCGTGCTTTCATTTGGCGGAGCGTTTGAGGTGGTCCCGATTGTCTGAACAGAATTTCCGCGTCGATAAGTGGAACGTCTGCCGGGTTTAGGCTGCCGCGCGGAGCGACAGCTTCGTGAAGTAGGCCTGATCGGGCGTAGCGCCGTCAAGGCTTGAGTGTGGGCGCC
>DATEQL010000149.1:0-2378 GCA_035272665.1 Allostellaceae bacterium | reverse complement strand
TTAGGCGGCTTTTTGGCGGAGGGGTTCGGCGGCCCAGTTCCATGGGAGCAGGTCGGCGAGCTTCGTCTGCGGCATGTCGGCGATGCGGGCGAGGACGTCGGCGAGCCAGGCCTGCGGATCGACGTCGTTGAGTCTCGCGGTTTATGCCGCGCGGCGAACTATGCCGAACCAGTTCGTTTTTTCCCCAGGATTCGCGGCCACGGGCATATGATCGGCCCGGCATAGTTCGTCCTGTCTCCTCTGTTCTCAACAGCGGAGACCAGGATGATGACGACAGAAGTGTACCTGAGCCGGAGCCGGCTGTTCCAGCGCCTCAAGAATGGCCCCCACGGGCAACTTATCGAGCTTTACGCCGCGCGTCTCGTCGAGGATGGGCTCGTTCGACAGGGCGCTTGGCGATGCCTCAACGTGGTCGGCGGTCTTCTGAGTTGGATGGCAAGCAGCCGTGCGAGACTGGCCGATCTCGATGAGTGTCGGATCGAGCGCTACATCCGGCACAGAGGCAGCACGCAGACGATCCAGCCGGGCGACCGGGCGGCGCTGAGGCGGTGGCTGTCGGTACTGCGCGAGGCGAGCGCAATTGCGCCGGCCCCGATTCCGAAGGGCACACAGCATGAGCAGATATTTGCCGAGTTCAGCGCATATCTGCAAAGGGAACGCGGCCTGTCGCCGAAGAGCATCGTTCGCCACCTGCCAGCAGTCCGCCGCTTCCTGCATGAGGTGTGCCCTGCCGGCGCCGACGACCTCGGCAAGATCCGTCAGGAGACTGTGACCTCCTACATTGAGCGTCACGCCCGGGACAGGAGCCCGGCATCCGGGAAGGCGATGTGCTGGTCGCTGCGCGCCTTCCTCCGGTATCTCCACCACCAGGGTCTGAGCCCGCTTGCTCTTGCTGGTTGCGTCCCATCGATCCGGCGCTGGAGGCTTGCGAGCCTGCCGAGCCATCTCTCTGCTGCTCAGGTTCACAAGGTCCTCGACGGTTGCGACCGGGCGACCGCCATGGGGCGGCGGGACTACGCCATTCTCATGATGCTGGCCAGGCTCGGCCTCAGGGCCGACGAGGTCGCGACGCTGACCCTGGACGATATCGACTGGCGTGTGGGCGAGATGCTGCTCAGCGCCAAGGGGCGGCAGCGTGCGAGAATGCCGATCCCACCAGACGTTGGCGCGGCCGTCGTTGCCTACCTTCGTGACGGCCGGCCCAAGTCCCGATGCCGGCGTCTGTTTCTCCACACCCTGGCTCCGCACGTGGGCTTTACGTCCGGATCCGCGATCACTTGGATCGCCAAGACTGCCCTCGATCACGCCGGGATCCACGGGTGCGCGCACCATGGAGCCCATGTGTTCCGGCACAGCCTTGCCACCGAGCTGCTGCGCTCCGGCGCCACCTTGTCGGAGATCGGCCAGCTCCTGCGCCACGCGAGCCACGACACCACGCGGATCTACGCCAAGGTCGATATCGACACGTTGCGAACATTGAGCCTGCCGTGGCCGGGAGGCGCGCAATGACCGATCTGCGCTCCGCACTCGAGCGGTATCTCAGCATGCGCAAGGGGTTGGGATACAAGTACCAGCACCAGACCCGGCGACTCGCAGACTTCGTCTCCTTCATGGAGAAGCGCGAGGCCGCGACAATCACCACGAAGCTCGCACTTGCGTGGGCGACGCTGCCGCCAGACCGGCATGCTTCCTGGGCGCTGCGGCTAGGCGATGTACGCGGCTTCGCGCGTCATGTCGCCAATCTCGATCCGAGAACAGAGGTGCCGCCTGCTGGCATGCTCCCTGGTCTGAAGCGGGCCAAGCCCTATGTGTACAGCGACTCCGAGATCAATGCGCTGCTGGCGGCAGCGCTGGCCCTGCCGCCGGAAGATGGGCTTCGCCGATGGACATATCACACTCTGTTCGGGCTGATCGCTGTGACTGGCATGCGCCTGTCCGAGGCGATGGGCCTGGAGCACGGCGACGTCGACCTGGCGGCTGGCTTGCTCACGCTTCGTCTGACCAAGTTCGGCAAGTCGCGCCTCGCGCCCTTGCATCCGACGACGTGCACGGCGCTGCGCGACTATGTCGATCGGCGCACCGCACATCTCGGATCGCGTTGCGGCCCGACCTTCTTCGTCGCCGAGCAGGGCGGCAGGCTGCTGCACCAGTACGTGCACCGCGTCTTCTGGCGCCTGTCGCGCGAAATCGGTCTGCGCCGCCCTGGCGATCGAACCGGGCCACGCGTGCATGACTTCCGGCATAATTCCGAGTCCCGGATTATTCCGAGTATAGGTCTGGAGGGCGCAGGAGCCTTGAGCTTTTGCGTTCAACGATCGGCATAGTCAGAGGCTCCTGAGAAAGGTCAAGAGTTGGTCATCCGGCCGGTACCGGCCAAC
>DATEQL010000148.1:0-2893 GCA_035272665.1 Allostellaceae bacterium | reverse complement strand
AGGGTCATCGAGCGCTGCTTCGCCGCAGAGGAATTCAGCCACAAGGGCAAATACTACGATTTCCCCGATGTCCGCATCACCACGACCCCGGTGCAGAGGCCCGGTCCGCCGATCTGGGTGGCCTCGATGGGCGAGCAGAGTGTGGCCTGGACCGCGCGGCGCGGCTATCACCTGGCGGCCGGGGCCGGGCGCGGCCATGCCAGATACGAGGAACTCTTGGTCCAGTTCGGGCACGACCGGTCGAAGCGCCAGGTCGCTTCCATTCCTGTCCGCGTCCACCTCGCCGAGACGCGCAAGAAAGCCTGGGACGAGGCGGAGGCCGGCCTGCGCCAGGTGCTGCACTTCTATCGAAGTCGGGTCGACCTTCAATCGGCGACCTCCGCAGCCGGCGTGCTGGACGATCTCCCGCCGGTGGGCGAGTTCCGCAATTTGCCGGGCACCGGGCATCGTGGGTCCCCATTCGTGGTCGGGACGCCGGACGAAGTGGGTCGGGCGCTCGCCCTATACCGGGACAAGCGGCTGACCCACCTCAGTCTCAATTTTCATCAGCCCGGAACGGACACGAACGCGGTCCGGCGGTCGATGGAGATATTCGCGAAGGAGCTGATGCCGGCGATCAAGGCGTGGTAGATCCGCTCTTCCCGCGGCCGGCGATGGCTACTAAACAGAACCCTACGAAAGCGGTAGAGGATCCCGAACGTGGTGCAGGAAAAAGACGGATCGGTGCCGGGCGCGGCGTTCAAGGAAGGCCATGTCGAGGCCGACGGGTTTCGCATCCGCTACTTGGCGGCCGGGCACGGGGCTCCTCTGGTCCACCTTCATGGCGCAGGGGGGTTGCGGCTGACGCCGGGTCACGATCTTTTGAGCCGGCAGTTCCATGTGATCGCGTTCGAGATGCCCGGGTTTGGGCAATCGCCGGAGAATACCCGGACGCGGAATATGCCCGAACTCGCCTCGACGATGGCAAAGGCAGTCGAGAAGCTCGGAATCGACGGCTTCAATCTGATGGGGACCTCGTTCGGCGGCAAGACCGCGCTCTGGCTAGCGCTGCAGCAAAGGGAGCGGGTGCTGGCCCTGGTGCTCGAAGCCCCCGCGGCGATCCGTCCCGAGGGTGCTGCACCGCCCTCCGGCTCGCCCGAGGAAATGGCGCGCCGGCTCTACGCCCACCCCGAGCGGGTTCCCGCGATCCTGCCGCCGGACCCGGCCGTACAGGCCAAGACACAGGCACTGGTGAGACGCCTGCGCGGCCCCGATCGCGACACCGATCTCGAGCGCCAGCTCGCCGGCCTCACGACGCCGACCCTCGTCCTCTTCGGCACCGTCGACCGCGTCATTCCCCCCGATATGGGGCACATCTACAAGGAGCTGATGCCGAACTGCCACCTCGTCTTCGTCTATGATGCCGGGCACGCGATCAGTACCGATCGCCCTGAGGCATTCACCGAGGTGGTGGCCGACTTCCTCGAACGCCACGAGGCCTTCGTCATCAGCCGGACCGACACGGTGATCCACCCATAGCGGGTACTACGCGCGGCGCTTGGCGCCGGCCTTATCGAGCAGCTGCTCGAGTACCTCGTAGGGCTGTGCGCCGACGACGCCGTAGCGATCGGCTACGAAGGTCGGCACTCCGGTGACGCCGTATTGGTGCGACTTCGTCCAATCGGCATCGACGGCGTCCTTGAAGCGGCGCTCGGTCAGCACCGCCCGCGCCTCGTCCGTGGAGAGGCCAACAGATTCCGCGAGTTCCACCAAGATCTCGGGGTCGCCGATGTTGCGCGCGTCGACGAAATAGGCCTTGTACAGGGCGTCGTGGAGGGCCTCGCCACCGGGCTGGGTGTCGGCCCATTTGCCGAGCTCCTGAGCGAGCCGGCTGTTGTAGGTGTGCGTCCGCCGGCCGTAGGGCAGCCCTTCGGCGTCCATCAACCCTTTCATCCGGACGTACATCGCCTCGGGGTCGACGTTGCGCCCCGCATAGAGCTCCGCCATCGGGCGGCCTTCCATCGGGGTCTCGGGATGCAGCGGGAAATGCACCAGGGTTGCGTCGATCTCGAACGTCTGCTTCAGCTTTTCAATACGCACGGTACTGAGATAGCACCAGGGTCAGACGTAGTCGGTAAAGATCTCCAGCTTGATCGGCTCGGGCATCGCTGTTCCTCCGTCAGCCCTACTATATAACCTGCTTCTCCCGAAGCTGCCGAATTTCTTCAGGCGTATAGCCGGCGAGGCTGCGCAATACGTCCTCGGTGTGCTCGCCCTTCAGCGGGGCGCGCTTGGCGGCGACCGGGGAGTCGGAGAGCCGCACCGGGCAGCCGATCACCGAGAACCGCCCCCGCGTCGGGTGTTCGAGGTCGAAAATCGTTTCGCGCTCGCGCAGATGCGGGTCGGCCAGCACCTCCGCTGTGTCGAGCACGGCGCCGCACACGATGCCATGGCTGGCGAACGCCTTCATGACTTCGCGTTTCTCTCGCTCTTTTGTCCAGCGTTCGATCTCCGCGGTCAGTGCGGCACCGTTGCGGGCACGCGCCGGCGGCGTGGCAAAGCGGTCGTCGGTGCGCAGATCCGGCCGCCCGATGACCTCGGTCACCGCCTCGAACATCTCCGGATTGTCGGGCGGGATGGTTATGTAGACGTAGTCGTTCGACCCGCCTCCCGAGCAGCGCAAGAGATCAGACCAGCCGCCGGTCGCCGCGCGGTTTCCGGTGCGTTCGAGCGGCTTCCCGCTCGCCAATGTCTGGGTGTACTTGACCCGGGTCAGGTTCAGCACCGCCTCCTGCATCGCGACCTCGACGAGCTGGCCGCGGCCCGTGCTGTGGCGCTGCACCAGGGCCGCGAGGATCGCTATCGTCAGATGCATGCCGGTGCCGGAATCGCCGATATTGGCGCCGTTGACCAT
>DATEQL010000147.1:0-4094 GCA_035272665.1 Allostellaceae bacterium | reverse complement strand
CTGCTATTCTTCAGAAGCGCGACGAGGACCAGCGCGCAGGATGAGGCATGCGCCCAGGCAGGCGCGGCAGCGCTGGTGGCGGTACGATGAATGGCACCGGCCTGCACTGCCACCGCCGCTTCAACGGCGCGCTCGGCGCCGCAATTGTGCGACCGCTGCATTCAGCTATCATGCTGCGGTATCAGGAACCAACCGGGAGACATCCGTTATGAGCACGGTAGATCCGAACCGCGTGATCCTGACCGGAGAAAATTCGGTCGTTCGGCTCAGCGATAATGACAGCGATATCTTTACGACGAATGCCACCTTTTGGCGCATCCTATCTTCCCCGGGCGGGCCGGGCCATGTTCTTTATCTGAAAAGTGAGCTGACGGACGCTCGCTGGCGAATATACTCGGACAACATTGCGATGGCACGTTGGCTGCAGTCCACCGTGCTCGGTGCAATCAATGCCGAGCTTCTCGATCTGACCATCGCCGTGACCGACGCGCAATTCGGCAAGTCCGGTGACGCGCGTGATTTCTGGACAGAACGCTTGGACACCCGCGATGAACAGATTGCGCTTACCTGGTACCAGTTGGGCGAGCCGTTTTTGGTCCACACCCAGCCCAATGCGATTCCGGGGCGTCCGTATGGGATGTGCACGGTGCTTGTCCCAGCGTTCGCCGCGCGGCTGACCCGCAATGGAATCGAGGCTAAAGGTCGGCCTTGGCCGAGGGAACGCGAAGGTCATCCCTCCAGCACCTGCGTACTGGGTTTGTGCGAAAGCTGGACGCAGGCGAGATAGGCGATCCTGGCGTTGCCATGGTTCCTGCTTTCACGGTAGGAATGCGGCTGCCCGATAATGCCGGGCCGAGGGCCGATTGCTTCTTCGCCTCGAGTTCGACGGGCCTGCCCAGCTCGCCATCGACATCAGGTGACAATAGACAAGCCGCAGCCAGCTACGGCGGCGCCAGTCGTCGGTTCGCCGGCCGCGAACAGCAGACGGTCTTTCGATTGGGTCAACAGTCTGCAAGCTTCGTCCACGCCGAGGGTGAGCCCGTTCTTGTCGGGTTGCTCGAGAAAGATGAACGGGTAGCGCCGGACATAGGCAGGTATGTAGTCGCCCTCGCGCCACCGCCCGTCTTCGCCGACGGTCAGGTTCTCGTTGCCTTCGAGCCCGAGCCCGGCGACCGCGACGCGCGGCTCCCTGCTGGTGAACACCACCGGGTAGCTCCGCATCACCCACGGGAACTCGGCCGCCCCCAACAGCACCGAGTTGGTGCCGTGGGCAAGCCGGAAATCGGATACCGGCAGCGACCGGCCGCGATCGCCGACGGCGTCGAGCGGCCGCGGGCGGCTATAGAAGATCGGCAACGTGGCCCTCTGATTATTGCCTGCCGTCGCGCTCGCCTGCTCCACGCTCGCCTGCAGAGATCACCCTCGATGACTTATAGCCTAGACTTGCCGCTCCGGCGTGATTTATCCGTTAAACAGCAGCCCGCAACGGGCTGCGAGAGGGAGAAGATATGGCTGACGACGACGCTCTGTTCCAGAAAGGCATGCCGATCCGGCGCGAGGTGCTGGGCCCCGAATACGTGGACGCCGCGATGGCGCGCGCCGATGAATTTATGATGTCGTTCCAGCGGGCGACCACCGCCTAGGCATGGGGCTGGGCTTGGGGGGATCGAACACTCGACCGCAAGACCCGCAGCCTGATGAACCTTGCGATGCTCACTGCCTTGAACCGGGCGCCCGAGATCAAGCTGCACGTTAAAGGCGCACTCAACAACGGCGTTACCGTCGAGGAGATCAAAGCTGCCTTGCTGCATGCGACAGCCTATTGCGGAATCCCGGCCGGGCTCGATGCATTTCGCGCCGCACATGAAGTGCTGGTCAGCGAAGGCGCGCTGAGCAAACCCTGAACGATACGATGGGGTGATCAGCGAGTTCTTGCTCGACCGCCGCGGGATCGGGCCGGGCATACGAGCCGAGGGGCTAGGTGGAATCCACCTAGCCCCTTGACTTTTATTGGCTCCCCGGGCCGGACTCGAACCAGCGACCAAGCGGTTAACAGCCGCTCGCTCTACCAACTGAGCTACCGGGGATCAGAGCGCTCGGCGGAGTTGCACAGACCCGGCCGAACGCGCGGTAGTCGACGATGGGTCATATAGGCTGCCGGGGATACGGTCCGCAAGCGAGTTTACGATCATTCCCGGAGGGAAGCTCCCTCACTCTAAGGCGAGCCCAACGGGTGCGTCGCGAAGGACTGCGCTTCCAAAGTTCTCGCAGTCTTGCGTGGCGGACGCAATAATCTCATCGTCGTGAGCGCATTGCCGACCGCCTGACGCGCGCCATTCCGGAGGTAGCAAAATGACCGATCCGACCATCCAGCCGATCAAGATCGACGGCTATCATGCGCATGTCTATTACGACACCGAAACCCGCCCGTGCGCCGAGCGGCTGTGGGAAACGATCGCCGCCGCCTTAGGCATCGAAGTCAAGGAACTGAGCGACGAGCCGAGGGGACCGCACCCGGTTCCGCAGTTCCGGTTTACCTTCACGACTGCACAGTTCGAGAGCGTCGTGCCGTGGCTGATGCTGAACCGAGAGGGTCTCGACGTTCTCGTCCACCCGCTGACCGACAACTCCTTCGACGACCACTCCCGCTATGCGGTCTGGCTCGGCGCGCCGGTCGCCTTGAGACTCAACACGATTCGCCGCGGCTACCGCGCCGAGCAATATCCGACAGCGCGTTGAGCGGGTCGCGGGTCGAGCGCACGAGTCGATCGACCCGCGTCACTGTCACCGCAACCCGCACAACCAGGCGCCAAGCGCGAGGCGACTACCGCACCGGCGAGAAGGCCGCCGGAACCAGCAGCTTGTTTTCCTGCCGGATCGGCCGCACCCCGGCCTGTGGCGGCCACGCGCCGCCGGGCCGGCGGGATTCCTCACGGACACGGGCGCGCTCGTTGGAATCCTTGTAGACCCAGATGTGGACGAACTTGTTGAGCGCGCCGAGCTCGCTCGTCCAGCAGGCCGCCAACGGGGAGAACCGCTCGCGAGCCTCGATGGCCTTGCCCCACGCCTCCAGCACCTTCGGGATGTCGCCCGGGGCGTAGGTGTAGGTGCGCATCTCATACACGTTCCCGGTGCCGTAATTCCGGCTGCCCAGGGGGCGCATGAACGGCGCCGGGTTCATGATCTCGGCCTCCTGCGCCACGATGAACTCGCCGCCGCCGGGCATCGCGTTGCGCTCGGCGTCTTGCGCCATCGCTGAGCGCACCCTCGTACGATGTTGCAGATCGTCGTAGGGATAGACGTGGACGACCTGATTGAGCGGACCGAACTCAGTGTGCCAGAAAGCCCCCAATTTGGAGTGTTTTTCCCGCGAGGGCAGCCGCTTCTCATAGCGCTCTTCAAAGTCGGCCAGGGTCCCCGGGCGCAGCGTATAGGTACGGACTTCGTAGATCATCGGCACATCCTCCAAGTGACAGGGGTTAGCGAGGTGATAGGTCAGCAACCCCATCGGACATCCTACTCCAAGGGCGAGGGGTCGGATAGGACATCGGCCGAGGCCGAGGCTATCCACAAAATCCGGGGATTGCTGGGTGGAAAACTTTGGCATAGCGGGGATGCTGCGGTCGGAAAACCCGGTGAGCCGCGCAACGTCCCGGGTGCAACCGGTGGAAACAAACTGCTCAGCGTGCCTGCTCAAAAAAGCGGCAAGGGGTAATCATGACGATCGAAGCCCGCCTTACCGTCGCCACCTCGCTGATCCGCGAGGCCGGAGAGCTCGCGGCCGGCTATTTCGCCCGCCGTGCGAGTTTGACGCGCGAGACCAAGGGGCCGCAGGATTTCGTCAGCGTCGCCGACCGCGAGGTCGAGAGGTTGATCCGCACTCGCCTCGCCGCGGCCTTTCCGGAGGATGGTTTTCTCGGGGAGGAGAGCGGGGGAGGGGCCGGCGAGCGTTGCTGGGTGGTGGACCCAATCGACGGCACCAACAATTTCCTCCGCGGTCTCCCGTTGTGGGGCGTCTCAATCGCCTATGCGATCGCCGGCGAGCCGGTGATCGGGCTGATTTCTCTGCCGTGTGTCGGCCGGCTCTATTCGGC
>DATEQL010000146.1:0-2748 GCA_035272665.1 Allostellaceae bacterium | reverse complement strand
AAGGTGCCAAGCAGGTCCGGCAGCTCGAGGCGGAAGCTCACCGCCTTGGCATCCGGGGCGTGCCACTGCTTCGCATCGGTAACGTCGTCATCTCCGGCGCGCGCACGTCTGCTGTCCTTGCGGAGGCGTTGCGGGCCGCAGCTGCCGTCGAGCCGCTTGCCGCCGAATAGGGGGTAGCCATGGAAAATCAATCGCACCCACCGCTGCGCCACGCCGTGGTCATCGGCGGCTCGCTCGGGGGCCTGTTCTCAGGCCTGCTTCTCCGGTCTATCGGTTGGAATGTCGACATCTTCGAGCGCTCGCCGCACGATCTCGACAGCCGCGGCGGCGGCATCGTGCTGCAGCCTGACGTCCTCCAAGCCTTTCGCCGGAGCGGCGTCCGCTATGACACTACACTCGGGGTGGAAGCTGCCGAACGCATCTACCTTGACCGCGAGGGCGGCATCGCTCACCGCATCCCGATGCGCCAGATGATGACGTCCTGGACCTCGCTTTACGCGGCGATGCGTCGGGCATTCTCAGCCGACCATTACCACCAGGGGGCCGAGCTTGTCGGTTTCGATCAGGACCAGGACGGTGTTCTGGCCTGCTTCGCCGACGGCCGGCAGGCGCGCGGCGATCTGCTCGTCGGCGCTGACGGCGGCAACTCCTTTGTCCGACGCCAGCTCATCCCCGACGTGCGGGCCGACTATGCCGGCTACATTGCCTGGTGCGGCCTCATTGAAGAACCCGATCTTCCCGAAGCCGCGGCCGCGTTGCTGCGCGACCGCTTCAGCTTCTTCGAATACCCCAACTCCCATATGCTGGTTTATCTTGTGCCCGGAGCTCACGAGGCCATCGCCCCAGGCCAACGCCGCTACAACTGGGTCTGGTACCGCAACGCGACCGAGGCGCGGCGCACCGACCTTCTGACGGACCGCGACGGCCGCCAGCGCACGTCCTCGGTGCCGCCGGGGCTCATTTCGGCGGCTGCCGAAACAGATCTCCGTCAAGCTGCCGTCAGGGACCTGCCGCCCCCCTTCCGCATGCTTGTCGACGCGACTCATGAACCCTTTCTGCAGTCGATCCAAGACCTGTCGGTTCGCCGGATGGCTATCGGCCGTATCGCCCTCATCGGCGACGCGGCTTTCATTCCGCGGCCGCACACGGCCGCCAGCACCGCCAAGGCTGCCGCGAATGCGCTCGGGCTCGCGGACGCCTTGAAGCGGAACGGCGACATCGTCGCCGCGCTTCGCGCTTGGGAGCCGGATCAGATCCAGTACGGCCTGCATTTGCGGCGTCAGGGGACAGCGTTCGGCAACAAGTCGCAAAACAGCTACCCTGAGCCGGCCAACGCATGACAAGCTTCAATTCGAATATTACTGCCAGTCCGTCCGTCCGGCTCTCGCCGCGCACGTTAGGACATGCTCGCCGCCCCGGGCCGCAAGTATCTGCGCGAGCCCTGCGGCACCGGTTTCCTGTACGTGCGGCGTGACACCATCGGGTCCTCGAGCCGCCCTTCGTCGATCTCGAGGCTGCCTCCTAGGTCGACGCCGACCAGCTACGTCGTCCGGACGACGCGCGCCGGTCAGCAAACTGGGAACGCTTCGTCGCCGGTCAGATCGGCCTAGGCGTCGCCCGTTGCGCGATGCGGGTGGGCATCGTGGCGATCGAAGCACGGGTCAAAGCGCTCGGTGCGCTGCTGCTGCGGGAGCTCGCGAAGCGACCCGGCATCAGCGTGCACGATCTCGGTGCGGGATCCTCACCTTTCTGAAGGATGGCGAAGCGCCGGGCAGGACGCGCGACGGGCTGCGCGCCGTCAACATCAACGCCCACGTGTCGCGCTCGCCGCGCGCGCCCGCGCTCGATCTGCCCGCGCGCGGAGTGGACGCGCTCGTCCGCGCCAGCGTGTACTACTACAACAGCAGGTCCGAGGTGGAGCGCTTCGTTCGGGCCGTGGCGGGCTAGCCTCTCTCGACACGATCGGAGGTCGACATGGCAAACGACGCTGGAGACGGCTCTCGGCCCGACCGCGACGACAGAGTTCGGCCCAACCCTATTGCCTGAGCACATCGCGACACGGTCGCAGGGGGTGCAAAAGAAGCGGCCGCACCTGCGGGATCGCCCCGAGATCCTGAAGATCGCCGAGCGGAAGATGACGGATCTCCATTAAAATAACATGCTCGGATGGTTGACAAATCCGGATTAATCTGGGATAATGTTGCGAAAAACACATTAGTCTTTCCCATAGGGAAAATGTCCATTCGTTAGACCTAGCGTCCGTGAAGCGCAAGAAACGCGCTAGCTACGCTAGCGCTTACATGAGGGAGCACGTGATGGTATTATGTGAAATAAACAATCAGGAGGCTGGCTGCCGAAATCCGCTGCCGAAATCCGCTGCCGAAATCCGCTGCCAATCCGCTGCCGACAGCGTTTTACGACCCAAAACGACATCGAAATTCCGCTGTCGGCAAGGTCGCCAAGCCGTATCCAAGTGACTGATATACATATTTATTTTGGCGTTGAAAGGACGCTTTCGGGGGCTGAAACGGGTTTTTTCGCTGCCGACAGGGGAATTGCGACGGGCCGAACCATGGCCATTCACCGTCGCCGGCGGATCAATCTTGCGGCCGCTCGCGACAGCGAACCGGGCCGGGGGTTGCTCAAATCGCGTGCATTCCTGATGCGCGCGATGCCCGCTTGTTGAGCACGGCTGGCCTCCGATAGACAACGCGTCCCATTTCGTTTCGGCCCACCGGGGGCGCTTTG
>DATEQL010000145.1:0-2558 GCA_035272665.1 Allostellaceae bacterium | reverse complement strand
CGCATAGAAACCATGCGGCCGAACTTCTCCAGAGCGCTCTTCAGTTAGAAGCCAAATCTCGTGATCCGCGGGAAGTTGATTTAATCTACCTCGCACCTCATAGTTAAACATCTTCGGCCCGTGGGGTTGTTTGTCTCGGAGATCTGCTAGAGGCGCTGGAGATGTAATTTGAAATCCAGTGGCTGTTTCGGGAGCCGGTACTATTGAGAGGCCAGGGTTCACCGGTGACAAAGAACGTTCAGGTACCGGAGGGGTGAACTGTGCTGCGCGTATCACTGAAAAATCACCAATCCTATTAGCAAATAAAAAACAATAGATCCCGTCGAAAATGACTCGTTACCCCTCATGTTCGGCCAAGCGTTAATGCCTGCGAATATCAACGCGATCACACCGATTATTACTTGAATGACCTGACCTCTATTCGTAAACCAGGTACTCATTCGAACTCCCCTGCGAGCAACGGCGCCGGGCTCGGCAATCCGAGATGATCCCGCCGGCGCTGGGCCAGCCACGCGTAAGCCTAAGCCGTGGGACATTTTCTGGAATTGGCTGAGCCAAGGAAAACCCCCCAGAAATTGCGGTGCCGCCGCTAAAACACGGTAATCTCTGCACGTCAGGTTCGCAAACGCGCAAAGCTAACGGCGGTTCGCGCCAGCACGGTCGAGGAACTTGCCGATTTGGTGAGCACCAGACGCGGCAAGAGAGAGCTAACACTTATGCGGCATAACTCTTGCGTGTTCCCTGTTGCTTTGTCGTTGGCCCTCGCTACGCTCTCGCCGGCCTCGTCGGTAGCCTCGGGAGCAGCCATCGCGGTTTGTTTCGCCCCGAGGAAGACTGCGCCGCCTTCGCGGTCCGCGCGATTGACAACGCCGAGCACGAGATCCTGGTCGGCGCCTATGGCCTGTGGGGCGGATCGAGCCCGACTCCGACGTTGCACGGATGAGGGCGAGGCCTGCTTGACGGCGATCGCGGCCGCACCAATGCGCCGAAAATTGCGAGCCTAAAGTTCCTCTGCCGATCCGCTGACAGGCCGCTTTTTTCCCCTGTGACGGCTCGAAAAATTCCGCTGTCGAAAGATATACGAGTAGAAACAGTTAAATATCGCAACGCTCTGACAAGAAAAGATTTATGGGCGATGAGCGCGATCAATTTTCGAGCGCCGCCATGCTTCGTTTGTCGTATTTCCGCTGTCAGCAGCGGAGGCTCCGCTCAAGTCCGCGAGCAGCTTGGTCAGTGTCAGGCGGTTTGGCGCAGCCGGGCAGCGCGGGCGAGGTCGACCGAGACGAGCTGCGAGACGCCGCGCTCGGCCATCGTCACCCCAAACAGCCGGTCGACGCACGCCATCGTGATGCGGTGATGGGTCACCACCAGGAAGCGGGTGCCGGTGGTCTCGGCGATCTCGCCGACAAGGCTGCAGAAGCGGTCCACATTGGCGTCGTCGAGCGGCGCGTCGACCTCGTCGAGGACGCAGACAGGCGCCGGGTTCGTCAGGAACACCGCGAAGATCAGCGCCAGTGCGGTCAGCGCCTGCTCGCCGCCGGACAGGAGCGAGAGCGTCTGCAGCCGCTTGCCGGGCGGGCTCGCCATGATCTCGAGCCCGGCGGTGAGCGGGTCGGCATCGTCGACCAGCGCCAGATATGCCCGGCCGCCGCGAACAATGTCGAGAAATGCCCGTTGACGCGCTCGAATGCCGCCGTCAGACGTTGCCGGCCTTCGTGATCGGGTGCCGCGATGCCGCGGCGCAGTTGGGCGATCGCCTCGGTCAGCTCGGCGCGCGCGCTGCAAACCGGCGACGCGGCTCTCGGTTTCGGCCGCCTCGCGCTCGGCCACCAGATTGACCGGGCCGATCGCGTCGCGCTCGCCCGCATCTTGGTGCTGCAGCCGCGCTTCATTATCTTCGACGAGCCGACCTCCGGTCTCGACATGTCGGTGCAAGCGATGGTTCTCAATCCGCTGCTCGAGCTGAGGGAACGGCGGGGGCTGACTTACCTCTTCATCCCGCACGATCTCTCAGTGGCGGAGCGTTTCTGCGATCGGGTGGCGATCATGTATCTCAGGCGTATCGTCGAGTTGGCGCCGACCGGAAAGATCTTTGCCTCGCCGCGCCACCCTTACAAGCGCGCCCTGCTGTCGGCGGTCCCGCGCCTGGCACAGAACCGAGACGCGCCGCGCGGCCCACTCAGGGCGAGCCGCCGAGCGCGGCCTGCCCGCGGGCTGTGTCTTCTCAGACCGGTGCCCCTATGTCGAGCCGGCCTGTGCCGCCGCCGAGCCCGCACCGGAAGACGTTTTGGACCATCAGGTCGCCTGCCGGCGCTGGCGGGAGCTTTTCCCGGAAGCGCGCGCCGCCTGACGACCCTGCGGCGGCATTTATTTGAAATATCCAATCCCACCGAAAGAGGCTTCTGGTCTAAGCCTCGGGGCCCACGCCCCGCTTGCCCCCCACCCTTTCCTCCCCCACAAGCGAGACGCAAGCGGGGGAGGGTTGGGGAGGGGGTCAGCCGCTCATTCAGCGTCGGGCTGCATCGAGGGCTGGGCGTCGGCGAAAGCCGGGATCGCCA
>DATEQL010000144.1:0-2035 GCA_035272665.1 Allostellaceae bacterium | reverse complement strand
GCCGTCATGGTCGCGGGCGACCGCACCCACGGTGCCCTGCCCGGCCGCATCGCGGCCACGCCCCTCGATCGCCTGCTGCAGTTCCCGCCGGCGCTCTTCGGTCGAGAAATAGTCGGGCTCGGCGAAGACCACGCGCTGCTCGCGGCAAAAGGCGATCGCGCCCTCGCCGATCAGCAGCACGTGGTCCGAGCGTTCCATCACCGCACGCGCCGCCAAGACGGGGTTGCGCGGTCCGAAAATGCCGGCCACCGCACCAGCGCGATAATCCCTTCCGTCCATCACCGAGGCGTCCATCTCCTGTGTTCCGGCGGCGGTGAAGACGCTGCCCCGTCCGGCATTGAACAGCGGGTCGTCCTCTAGTGCCACGACCGCCTGGGTCACCGCATCGAGCGCACTCCCGCCCGCAGCGAGAATGTCCCGGCCAGTCGCCAGCGCGTGGTGCAAGCCTTCATGATAGGAAGGCTTGCGCGATAGGCTCGTCTCGTCCCGGCGGATGGTCCCGGCACCGCCGTGAACGGCGAGGGCGAAGTCCATTTCGCAAGCGCTACCGGCGGATCCGCACCGTTAGGCGAAGGCGCGCCGGATCCGGCCCCAATCTTCGATCGCGTGCTCCTGGCCCGGCACGATCTGGATGGCGACCTCGGTATATCCCGCCGCGGCGATCGCCTCGATGCGCTCTTTCAGCTCCGTCTCGGTCGCGGTGAAGGTCGTCTCCCGGATCAGCTCGGCGGTTACGAACGGGCGCTCCTCGGGCTTGACGAACATCAGGTGGCCGCGATGGTTGTAGAGATAGGTCGCCCCGGCAGGCTCCGATTGCCGGATCGCCGCCACGTAGCCGGCACTCGTCTCGGCGATGGCGGGGGGTATCGGTACGGCGCTGGGCATTTTTGACAGCGCCTGGTCGGCAATGCGGTGCAACAACATCGCCACCCGTGGCCCTGCTTGTGCAACCGCACGCGGCGAGTCGGCGGGCTCACCCGCGTCGAGCACCGCGCCACCGGCAAAGACCACCGCGTCGAGCGTTTCCTTTGCGTGTCCTGCGGTCCGCCAGGCCTCCTGCATCTCGCGAAGCGCCGCGACGGCGCCCTCGACATTGCCTGCCGGGTTGATCCAGCCGGCGTCGAGCTTTGCCGTCAGCGCCCGCGCCCGCGGGCCGCCGGCGGCGAGATACAGCGGGATCGGATCGCGCGTGTTGATCAGACCGAGATCGGGGTTCAAGAACCGGATCAGGCGGCGCTTACCCTCGATCTCGGTTTCGACCGTCTCCTCGCGCAACAGCGCGGTGAGGACGCGGATATATTTCTCCATATCGGCGAGCGTGATCGCGCCCAGCCCCATCGCCCGCCGGCCGGTAAAGCCGGTGCCGACGCCAAAATCGATCCGCCCGGGCGCCAACTTGTTCAACGAGGCAAAGGCGTTGGCCGCCACCGCTGCGAGGCGGTTCGACGGGATCAGCACGCCGGTGCCGAGGCGGATGCGCGTCGTTTTGATCGCCGCAACGGCCATGGCGACGAACGGATCGGCGCTCAGCATCTGGGTGTCGAAAAACCAGGCCCGAGAGAAGCCCAATTCCTCGGCCCGCCGCACCAACCGCCAGGAAGCGGCGTCGGTCGGAATGGCGATCGCAAACTGCATCAACCGCCTCCGCTTCCTATTTCACCCCGGAGTTACCCAGTCACCCTCGCCCGCCTCGCGTCGCTCGGCACCCCTGGCGGATCGGAGATGCGCCACCCGGCAGGCGCGCGCACGCGTGCGCCGAGAGGGCGCATTGCGGGAGAGGGGGAACCCGGCCCAAACGGGCCGAGTGGGTGAGGGTTTCCGCTCCGCCCTCTCAGCGCTTCGAGAACTGGAAGCTGCGGCGGGCCTTGCGCTTGCCGTATTTCTTGCGCTCGACGATGCGGCTGTCGCGCGTCAGAAAGCCCTGCTGCTTCATCAGCGGCCGCAGCGACGGCTCGTAATAGGTCAGCGCCTTGCTGATGCCGTGCCGCACCGCACCGGCCTGACCGGACAGCCCGCCGCCCTTGACCGTGCACCA
>DATEQL010000143.1:0-2566 GCA_035272665.1 Allostellaceae bacterium | reverse complement strand
CAGCGGTCTCGATCTGTCCGGCCGGAAGCGTCCGACGATCGCGCTCCTCCCCCGCGGCAACTGGCTGAGGTATACGTGGTACGATTTCCCCGCCCTGCTCACGGGCGGCATGGATCGGCTGGTGGACTATGGCCTCTTTCGTTTTGCCCAGGCGATGGGCCGGGGCACCCTTGCGGTCGACCGGCTTATTCTCGCAGCCCATTCGGGCGGCGGGATGCCGGCCGTCGACGCGATCGCCGGAGCACGACGGGCACCGGAAGAACTTTATGTGTTCGACGGGCTCTACGGCCGGGACCCCATCCGGGGCGACCCGATGCAAGGCCTCGAGGTCGTCGACCGATGGCTCGGCGAACGTTTGCAGCGCGAGTCGGAGCGCGAAGGGGCACTGCGGGTGATCTATATCGAGCAGCAGACCGGCCCGTTCTCGCGCCAGGTCGCCGAACTCGTCTCGCGCCATCTCGCGGTGGTCGATCCGGCGCTGGCGGCCGTCCTGCGGCGCCGTTACCGCGTCGAGGTTTCTCGGGTCCAGCACGCGCAGATCGCACGGCGCTGCATGCCCGAGTTGCTCGCCGGGTCGGATGCCGAGTTCGATTGGTCGCGGTGATTTGAGGTCGAAGGGAGAGAACCATGACGTACGACCACATTCGGGTGACGCCACTTTCGACGGCACTCGGCGCCGAGATCGGCGGTGTCGATCTGGCGACACCACCGGCAGAACCGGCGCTGGCCGAGATCCGCCATGCCTTCGGCGAATACGGCATCATTTTCTTCCGCGACCAGCGCCTGACGCCGGACCAGCATCTTGCCTTTGCCCGGCACTTCGGCGGCATCGACGTCAACCGCTTCTTCGCCGCCGTGCCCGGCCATCCGATGGTCGCCGAGGTGCGCAAGGAGCCGGAACAGCGGCAGAATATCGGTAATGGCTGGCACACCGACCACAGCTACGATCTGGCCCCGGCGATGGGCTCGATGCTCTACGCCCGCGAGGTGCCGGCGATGGGCGGCGACACCTTGTTCGCCAGCATGTACGCCGCCTATGACGCGCTGTCGGACGGGCTGAAGGCGACCCTCGACGGGCTCAAGGCATTGCATTCGAGCCGGCACGTCTTTGGCGCCGAGGCCCATGCCCGGCGCGGCGACCTCAAGAGCCGCATCGGCAACCCCGAGCTCGCCACACAGGACGCCATCCATCCCGTCGTCATCCGCCATCCGGAGACCGGCCGCAAGGCGCTCTACGTCAACCCCGGTTTCACCTTGCGCTTCAACGGTTGGACCGACGAGGAATCAAGGCCATTGCTCGACTACCTCTACCGGCACGCGGTCCGGCCGGAGTTCACCTGTCGCTTCCGTTGGCGAGAAGGCTCGCTCGCCTTCTGGGACAATCGCTCGACTTGGCACTTCGCGGTCAACGACTATCACGGCGAGCGCCGCCTGTTGCATCGCATCACGATCGAGGGCGTGCCATTGTCGAGCTAAGGGAGGAACGCGATGCCGGCACTCTTGCTTCGTCTCGTCCTGATCGGTGCCGCTTGCGCTGTCGTCCCGCTGGCGCAGGCGCAACTGCTGACCCACCGCGATCTCTCCTATGCGATGGCCAAGACGATCGCGGAGACCGCGATCGACAGCTGTGCAGCCAAGGGCTACGCGGTCTCGGCGGTCGTGGTCGACCGTGCCGGCGAAGTCATCGTCGCGATGCGCGCCGACAACGCCGGCCCGCACACGATGGAGAATGCTCGGCGCAAGGCCTATACCGCGCGCAGCTTTCGCACCTCGACCACCGCCTACGCCAAGCGTTTCGCCGACAACGACCCGGTCGTCCACCAGCAGGTGACCTTGCCGAATGTGATCGCCATTCCCGGCGGATTGCCGGTCAAACTCGGCGACGACGTCATCGCCGGGGTCGGCGTCTCCGGTTCGCCGGGCGTCGACGAGCCGTGCGTCCAGGCCGGGCTCGACAAGGTCGCCGATCAGCTCAAATGAGGAGACGAGGAATGAAGGAGGGCTTCCGCATCTATGACACCGACACGCATATCGACCCGGGTGCGGATGTACTTGAGAAATACGTCGACCCCGGCTTTCGCCCGCGCCTTGACGATTTGGCGCCCTATCGCCGTGCGATCAAATCGCGCAGCGTCGATGGCGGCATCCGCCACACCTACAGCTTTGCCCACAAGGCCTACGAGCGCACCCTGGGCGAGGCCGAGCCGCGACCCGGATCGGCCGACGGCCGGGTGTGGCGCGGCGAAAGGCGGCCGAGCCCGGGGGTGGTCGACGACCGCTCCGACAACCGTGTCCTCGACATGGACGCGGAAGGCTCGGACGTGCATTTCCTCGTCCCTTCGGTGTGGACGAGCGTCGTCGGGCTGCCCGACGTGTCGCTCGAAATCGGGCTGATCCGCGCCTATCACCGCTTCATGCACGAATTCTGCGGGCCGTACCCGGACCGGCTCAAAGGCCCGATCGTCGCCTCGACGCGCGATGTCGGCGAGGCGGTGCGCGAGATCCGCGAATGGGGCAACTCGAAATGGGCGGTCGCGGTGCAGCCCTTGCTCGACAACGACCGGCC
>DATEQL010000142.1:0-3790 GCA_035272665.1 Allostellaceae bacterium | reverse complement strand
ATCGCCAGCTTTGGCGGCTGGCTCAATTTTCCCGACTATTATTTCTTCTGGGGCTATCACGGCCAGAACGCCTTGTTCGACACGATGTCATACCAGAACCCGGCGATGGACAAATTGATCGACGCCGCTCGGTTTGCCGAGGACCACGAGGTCTACGAGGATCTCGTCAAGCAGTTTATCCATATCGCCATGGTCGATGTCCCGCGCATCCCGCTCTATCAGCAGATCCTCGTGGTCGGGATGCAGAAGAACATTCAGGGCTACACCTACTGGTTTCACCGGCAGCTGGATTTCCGCCAACTCGAGAAGAGCTGATGACGGATTGAACCGAACCGATTGGCCGATCGCTTGCCGCCCCTCACCCTCCCGCGTCACGGGTGCCTCCCTCTCCCCGCTCGCGGGGCCGGGGTGAGGGGCGTTGCAGGGTCAGGTGCGCTAACCCAGAGCGCTACATGAGCCGGCTAATTGGGTCCCGGCTGCTCGCGGCGATCCCCGGCGTCATCGGGGTCGTCGTCATCACTTTTGTCTTGACCCGTGCGCTGCCGGGCGATCCGGCCGCCTACTTCGCCGGACCGGCCGCCACCCAACAGGCGATCGCCGAGATCCGGCATTCCCTGGGCCTCGACCGCAGCCTGCCCGAGCAGTTCTTCATCTATATCGAGGATCTTGCGCACGGACGGCTCGGCAATTCGCTCTCCACCGGGCAGCCCGTGATCGAGGAGCTGGTGACGCGCCTGCCCGCATCGATCGAGCTGACCGTGCTGGCGCTGCTGCTGTCGGTCGCGATCGCAGTTCCGCTCGGCATCACGGCGGCGCAGCGACCCAACTCGTGGGTGGACCACCTCTGCCGCATCGTCTCCACCGCCGGGGTCAGCCTGCCGACCTTTTTCACCGGGCTGCTGCTCGTCTATGTGTTCTATTACCTGCTGGGCTGGGCGCCCGCCCCGCTCGGTCGGCTCGATCTCGTCTATTCGCCGCCGCCCGCACGCACGGGGTTCTACATCGTCGACGGCCTTCTCGCGGGCGACGGGGCGACGGCGCTCGCGGCGTTGCGCCAGATCGCCTTGCCAGCGCTGACCCTCGCCATTTTCACTTTGGCGCCGATAGCGCGCATGACGCGCGCCGCCATGCTGTCGGTATTGAGCAGCGACTTCATTCGCGCGGCCCGGGCGAACGGGCTAACGCGTCGGCGCATCGTCTATGTCTATGCCTTCCGCAACGCCATGCTGCCGGTGCTGACCACCCTCGGCATGGTCTTCTCGTTCCTGCTCGGTGCCAACGTGCTCGTTGAAAAAGTATTCGCGTGGCCGGGAATCGGCTCCTACGCGATCGAGGCGTTGATCGATTCGGACTACGCCCCGGTGCAGGGCTTCGTCCTCGCCATGGCCGTGGTTTACATCCTGCTCAATTTGGTGATCGATATCCTATACGGGGTGATCGACCCGCGCGCTACGGTCGCGGCATGAACGCGGCACTGCGCCACTTGCGCTACGTGTTGGGCGAGAACCTGGTGACTTTGGCGGCCTTCGCCTTATTCGTCGTGCTGGTCGCGGTCGCCGTGCTCGGCCCCTGGATCGAGCCCCACGACCCGCTCGCCACCGATGCGATGCACGCGCTGACGCCGCCTTCCGCCGCACACTGGTTCGGCACCGACGCGGTCGGGCGAGACATTCTGAGCCGCATCATCGCGGCGACACGGCTCGATCTCGGCATCGCCTTTGCCGCGGTCGTGTTGTCCTTCGCGATCGGCGCATTGGCCGGGTTGGCGGCGGGCTATTTCGGCGGCTGGACCGAGCGTGTGGTCGGCCGCGCCGCCGACACGATCATGGCCTTCCCGCTGTTCGTCCTCGCCATGGGGATTGTCGCAGCCCTCGGCAACACCACCCCCAACATCGTCTACGCCACCGCGATCATCAATATGCCGCTCTACGCGCGCGTCGCCCGCACTGAGGCGAGCGTGCTGCGCCAGGCCGGCTTTGTCGAGGCGGCGCGGCTCGGCGGCAATAGCGAAGCGCGCATTCTGCTGGCGCAGGTGCTGCCCAATACGATGCCGCTGCTGGCGGTGCAGATGTCGCTGACGATGGGTTATGCGATCCTCAATGCGGCTGGCCTCTCGTTCATCGGCCTTGGCATCAGCCCGCCGACGCCGGAATGGGGCATTATGGTCGCCGAGGGCGCCAGCAATATCATCTCCGGCGAGTGGTGGGTCGCCCTCTTCCCGGGGCTCGCGCTGATGCTCGCAGTGTTTTGCTTCAACCTGCTGGGCGACGGCCTGCGCGATCTGATCGACCCGCGGAGGCGCACGTGAGCGAGTTGCATCCGCTCCTCGCTATCAGCGATCTGTCGGTCGAGTTCCGCACTCGCAGCGGCACCGTGCGCGCGCTCGATAAGGTCAGCCTTGATGTCGGCCGGGGCGAGACCGTCGCATTGGTCGGCGAGAGCGGCTCGGGCAAGTCGGTCACCGCCTATGCGCTGCTCGGTTTGCTCGACCCGGCGGCGCGGATCACTTCAGGCCATATCATGTTTGATGGCGCCGACCTCCGCGGCCTGGGCGCGCGGGCGCTCGAGGAAATGCGCGGTCGTGAAGTCTCGCTGATCTCGCAGAACCCGCGCGGCGCGTTGAACCCCATCCGGCCGGTCGGCAAGCAGCTCGCGGACGTGCTGCTGCGCCATGC
Organism: Allostellaceae bacterium; assembly: GCA_035272665.1. GTDB lineage: Bacteria > Pseudomonadota > Alphaproteobacteria > ATCC43930 > CGMCC-115725 > AP-15. Next base: position 1,115 of record DATEQL010000142.1, on the reverse strand, counting down.
CAGCATCGCGCGTACGCAGGTGCAGCAACGGGTGGTGGAGATGCTGGCCAAGGTCGGCATCCCCGATCCGGCACGTCGCGCCGCCGCTTATCCCTTTGAGCTTTCGGGGGGAATGTGCCAGCGCGTGACGATCGCCTTGGCCCTCGCCTGCTCGCCTTCCCTCCTGATCGCCGACGAGCCGACCACCGGGCTCGACGTGACCACCCAGGCGGTGGTTATGGACCTGCTGGCCGAGCTGGCGGGCGCTTCGCGTATGGCGACGATCCTGATCACCCACGATCTGGCGCTTGCCGGCGAATATGCCGACCGCATCGTCGTCATGCATGCGGGGCATGTGGTGGAGAGTGCGCCGACCGCCGAGCTCTTCGCCCGACCACGCCATCCCTACTCGGCAAAGCTGATCGCCGCGACACCCAAGCCCGACACCAGACTTGCCGATCTCGCCGCGATCCCCGGCAACCTGCCCGATGTCAGACGCGCCGACCTGCCGCACTGCCGCTACAGCGCCCGCTGCGAGCGTCGCGAGGCGCGTTGCGAGGCGCCGCTGCCATTAGTCGCGGTCGGCCAATCCCACATGGTCGCCTGCTGGCAGCCCTTATGACCGAGCCTGTCCTCGATGTCCGTGGCCTGACCAGGCGCTTCCCGGTGAAGCGCGAAGGACATCTTCCGTGGCAGCGGTCGCGCGCAAGCTGGCTGCACGCCGTCGACGGCGTCGATTTTGCCATCGCTCCGGGCGAGACGGTAGGGTTGGTCGGCGAATCCGGTTGCGGTAAGTCCACCCTGGTGCGGCTTGTCAGTCGGCTGCTCGACCCGAGCAGCGGCAGGATCGGTTTTGCAGGCACCGAGATTGGCGGGATACCGGCGGCAAATTTCGCTCGGATGCCGCAACGGGCCAGCATCCAGATGGTATTCCAGGACGCCGGAGAGAGCCTCAACCCGCGCTTCACTGCAGCGCGGGCGATCGCCGACCCGCTGCGCCGGCTGACCCGGCTGCGCGGCGCCGACCTCGACGCGCGCGTGCGCGAAGCTGCCGGCTTGGCCGGCCTCCCCGACGAATTGCTCGGCCGTTTTCCGCACCAGCTGTCCGGCGGCCAGAAGGCACGGGTCGGCATCGC
>DATEQL010000141.1:0-5153 GCA_035272665.1 Allostellaceae bacterium | reverse complement strand
TCTGCCGAACACGACCATCGTCTCCATCGGGCATCGCTCCACGCTGATTGCACTGCATCGACGGCATATCGAGATGGAGCCGGGTCAGGGTGGTATATTCGAGCCGACGCCGACAATTGGGGTGGGATCCTCGTCCGCCCGCGGCGCTTTGGCCGGTACGCCATGAGGCATTCGCGTCGGCGGGCGGCGAGCGTTGTCAGTGGCGGGCGGCGCTCATTCCTCTGGCAAGCCCGCCTTGCGCAGGCCAAGGAAATAGGTGGCTTCGATCTTCGGCACCCCCCACAATCCGCCGGCCTTCACGTGGGCGATGCTGGAAAAAACATCTCCTCTCAGCCTGCGGGCTTCGGCAAGGTCGGCTGCGGCGCGTTCGGTCTCACCTCTAAGGGCATAGGCGGAGGCGAGGCGGCTGCAAACGACCGGTAGGGCAGGAACGGTGCTGCGCGGGTGGTCCGGGCGGGTGGAGAGGGTAAAACTCGTCTTTCGCGAGGGTGACGCAGCCAATAGCGTCACTTCCCGGTTGCGATCGCATCCCGGATCGCACCCTCGAGCCTCGCCTTTAGCCGCGCCAGGACCTCCTCGTCGGCCGGGCCGACGGCGGGGGCCGGGGCGGCGGAAGACCGCGCCCGGGCCTCGAGGTTCAGCATCAAATCGAGCAGGATCTTCAGCGAACGCGCATCGGCGGAGGCGGATTTGTGACGAGCTGCTTGATCACCGCCTCGCGCTTGGTGATCTTGCGGCGCCGGCCGTTCTCGGTGATCGTCACCGTCTCGTTCAGTAACGTCGTCAGGTTCTTCGAGCCCGGCGGCCGCCCGCGCGGGTTGCCGGACTGGCCCTTCTTGAAGCCGGCGTTGCGCGGCGGCTTGCCGTAACCCACCTGATAATCGCCCTTCGCCCCGGTCGCCATCTTGTCCTCTCAGCATTTACCGGGGTTTGGTATAAAGGAAAATTCTGTATTTATCAATATCGAAATTGTGATTGTCGTACTAAAATCGTCTTCCGTTGTTATTCGATTGATATTCGATTGTTAGGCCCCAAAAAATCCGTTGATCGCCGAAAAAATTCCGTTGATCCGCTGCGCAACGAATTTCGCATCCAACCCGCTGATCCGGCGTTATATTTTTTTACGCAAACCGACCGATCCGGGGGCAAAAACGCGATTTTCGCTGTTTCTTGCCCGCTGGGCCCGAGCTATCGCCTCGGCCCGGCGCGGCTTTCTCAATCCTCGGCGCGCACCTTGACATAGGAGCCTGGGGCGTCCTCGCGCGGTTTGAGCTTGCCGTCGCCGGGGTGGCGGGCCGGCGCCTCGCCGCCGGCGTATTGCGAGACCCAGCGCTCCCATACCGGCCACCAGGAATCCGGTACCGCCGTCGCGCTGGCCAACCATTCCTCGGGCGTCGGCGGGTTCCGGTTGTTCTCCCAATGCCCGTATTTGCTGCCCGGGGGATTGACGACGCCGGCGATATGACCGGAGGCAGACAGTACGAACTTGACCGGCCCCTTGTAGATCTGCGTCGCCGCATAGGTCGAGCGCCACGGAGCGATGTGGTCCTCGCGGGTCGACAACACGAAGGACGGCGTCTTTATCTTTCTTAGATCGATCGGCACGCCCTCGAGGGTGATGCCCCCGGGCTTAACCAGTAAGTTCTCCTGGTACATGTTGCGCAGATAAAAACTGTGCATCGCCGCCGGCATGCGCGTCGAATCGGCGTTCCAATAGAGGAGGTCGAACGGAAAGGGCGACTTGCCGAGCAGATAGTTGTTGACGACAAAGGACCAGATCAGGTCGTTGGCACGCAGCATGTTGAAGGTCGTCGCCATGGCCCGGCCTTCGAGATAGCCCTTGGCGTTCATCCGTTCTTCGAGCGCGGCGAGCTGCTCCTCGTCGATAAAGACGGAAAGCTCGCCGGCCTCGGTGAAATCGACCATGGCCACGAAATAGGTGGCGCTCTTGATCCTGGTGTCATGCTTGACGGCCATATAAGCGAGGGTGCTGGCGAGCAAGGTGCCGCCGAGGCAATAGCCGATCACGTTCGCCTCGCGCTCGCCGGTTGCCTCTTCGATCGCGTCGAGTGGTGCAAGCAGGCCTTCGCGCATGTAGTCGGCGAACGTCTTGGCGGCGAGCCGCCCGTCGGGGTTGACCCAGGAAATCACGAAGACCGTGTGGCCCTCGCCGACCGCCCAGCGGATGAAGGAGTTCGCGGGCCGCAAATCGAGGATATAAAACTTGTTGATCCAGGGCGGGATGATCAGCAGCGGCCGGCGCTTGACCGTCACGGTCGTCGGCTCGTATTGGATCAGCTGCAAGAGATCGTTCTGATAGACGACTTTGCCCGGCGTCACCGCGATGTTCTCGCCGATGCGGAACGCCGTCATGTCGGTCATCTTGATCGCCAGCCGGCCTTTGCCGCGTTCGAGATCATCGAGCAGATTCTTCAGCCCGTTGACCAGGTTCTCGCCGCGGCTTTCGATCGTCGCCCGCAACGCCTCGGGGTTGGTCAGCAGGAAGTTTGAGGGCGCGATCGCGTCAACGAATTGGCGTGTGTAGAAATCAACCTTGCGCGCGGTGCGCTCGTCGATGCCGTCAACCTGCTTGACCGTCGCTTGCAGCCAGCGCGCGGTCAGCAGGTAGCTCTGCTTGATGAAGTCGAAGAGCGTGTTGTCGGTCCACGCCTTGTCGCGGAAACGCCGGTCCCCCGCGGTCGGTTCGATCATCGGCTCCGCCTCGCCGCCGAGAAACCGCTGCGTGGTGCGCTGCCACAAGTTCATATAGTCGTTCCATAGCGACAGCTGAGCTTGGACGAGGCGCGAGGGGTCGGACAACATCCGCGCCGTCATTTCGAAAAAGGCGGCACCGATGCTCAGCGGGTTCGCCATGCCGACCCCATCTTCGGCGGATTGCCGTTTGAGAAATTCGGCGACGAGATGCTGGCTCTGCTCGGCGATCTTGGTCATCTGCCGCGACATCTCGGCGAGATCGGACGCATTGCTCGCCTGACTATCTGGCGTGGGCCCCCCGCCGGGGTTGCCCCGGCTCTTCTCGGTCATGGCCGTTTTCGCTTCGTGCGATTGATTTTTCACGCCATCAAATGTAGTGACGCGGCATGCCGGATCTAATAGACCGGTGCTCACAGAATATGCAGCGGCTCTAGGGTGTACGCCCGCGCGGCATCCGGCCAACTCGTCGGAAACGCACCTATGGTGCTCGGCAAGCCCCTTTCTTCCCGCCGCGTGAGGCCCAGGGCGCACCGGGTTGCGATCTTGCTCCTAGCGTTGGGGCTCAGCGCCTGCAACCCGGTTGAGACGTGGCGTGACTGGACCGGCACCAGCAGGGACGACCCCGATCCCGACACCACACCCAACACCAAAAATCTGGCTGCCGGAGAGGCGTCGGATTATCCAAACCTCGCCACGGTGCCGCCGCCGCCCCGCCGGGCGTTGACCGTGGCCGAGCGCGAGAAGCTGACGCAGAGCCTGATCGCCGACCGGACGAACGCGAAGTATAGCGATGAAAAATTACGCGCAGGCTTTCCGGCGGTGTCGGCGCCGGCGCCGCCACCCCCTCCGCCTCCCGCGCCCGAGGCGACCGATGCCTCTCAAACCAAGGACGCCGCCGGCACCAGCCCACCGGCCCCGGGCCCGGCCGCTGCACCAACTCCGGCTGCCGGTGAGGCGCCTGCGGCACCGGCACCGCCGACTGCACCCGCTTCCGAAAACGCCGCCGCCAAGACGACAGCCGCCCCGGGGCAAGGCCTGCGTAAATCCGGCGAGCCGCCCGAGCCACCGCCGATGGAGTCGAGCCTCGAAGTGCCCCAGGTGCGCTCGACGCCCAAGCCCGAGCAAGTCCAGTCGGCGCCGCCGGCGCCATATCCCAAACCCGCCCCGACCGTGGCGAACGCCGCACCTGCTACGCCGCGTTTGCCTTCGCCTCCCGCTCCGGCCTCGTTGCCGGCGGCGATCGGCTCGGCCGCGTACGAGCCGCCACCACCACCGCCGGCATTGGCGCCGCTGGCCAGTTCCGGAAAGAACACCCAGAAGCCGCCGGCTCCGGCGGCCGGCACGCCGGTCGCCGAGATCAAGTTCGCCGCAGATTCGACGAGCCTGAGCGATGAGGAGCGCCAGACCCTCGAGAAAGTCGTGCCGCTCTATCAGCAGAACCCGGGGAAGGTGCGGGTCGTCGGCTATGCCGGCGCCGGCAGCGGGGCCGCAGAGCAGCTGAACAGCTTTCGCGCCGCGCTCGACCGCGCTCAGGCCGTCGCTGCCGCTTTGACCCAGGCCGGAATCCCGTCCGACAAGATCGCTGTCGAGGCCGCACCGTCGGGCTCGAATTCAGTCGAAAGCCGGGCCGAGGTGCTGCTCGAACACTGAGCCGATTCGCATCGAAGCCCGACGTTGGGTAGGCTGATCTAAACCGGATATTCAGGCCGTCCGGCTACGCTGCCGGAAAACTGTCGTAACTTTGCTGTGCGCAGGCTACCGTCGCCACCGTGAAACCGCCGTTGAAGATCGCCGTCGCGGGTCTCGGTACGGTCGGTGCCGGCACCCTGCAACTGCTCGACCGGCAGGCCGAGCTGCTGGCGCAACGCGCCGGCCGCAGGATCATTGTCGCCGCGGTATCCGCGCGCGACCGACGCCGCGATCGCGGGGTCGAGCTGTCCGCGGTGCGCTGGTACGAAGATGCGGCGGCGATGGCGGCCGATCCCGAGATCGACGTCGTCGTCGAGCTGATCGGCGGCGCCGACGGGATCGCCCACCGCGTGATCACTACCGCGCTCGACCACGGCAAGCACGTCGTCACCGCCAACAAGGCGCTGATGGCGCATCACGGTACCGGCTTGGCTGCGCTGGCCGAGGAAAAGGGGGTCGTTCTTGCCTTCGAGGCTTCGGTTGCCGGCGGCATCCCGGTGATCAAGGCGCTGCGCGAGAGTCTCGTCGGAAACCGGCTCGGGCGCCTCTATGGCATTCTCAACGGGACCTCTAACTATATTCTGACGACGATGCGCGAGACCGCGCACGAGTTCGCCGAGGTGCTCGCCGAGGCGCAAAAGCTCGGCTATGCCGAGGCAGATCCGAGCTTTGACATTGACGGTATCGATGCGGCGCACAAGCTCGCGATCCTGGTGAGCGTCGGGTTTGGTCGCCCGGTCGACCTCGGT
>DATEQL010000140.1:0-6934 GCA_035272665.1 Allostellaceae bacterium | reverse complement strand
GGCAGGTTGCGGAACCGAGACCTTTCATCTCGACCTGCTGAGCGCCAACGGGCGGGATGGCGGCGGCGTGGTGCCGAGCTACGACGCGCTGATGCGCATCGGGGGGGCGGCGCGTGGCGGCGGCGATCTCGTCAACGCTCTGGGTGTTTACCGGCGGGCCGCCGAGGTTGACCCGCTCAATCCGGCTCCCCTTGTGGCCGCCGGCGATGTGCTGCTCGAGATGGGGTCAGTCAACGAAGCGATTGTGACCTATAACAATGCGCTGTTTCGTGACCAGAAAAACCTGTCGGCACTGGTCGGGCTAGCCAAGGCCTATTTGAAGACCGGCAAGCCAGCACTCGCGATGGAACCGCTCTCCAAGGCGTATGCGCAAAGCCCCGACGACTCCAAGGTTCTGCTACTGCTCGGGGTCACCAAGGATCTGGCGGGAGAGCATGCGGAAGCGCAGGCTTGGTACCGGCGCGGTCTCGGTATTGCGCCGGGCGACCCTGCTCTGACCGTCGATCTCGCACTATCGCTTGCATTGGGCGGGGATTACCCGACCGCGATAGGCGTGCTGCAGCCGCTCGCCATGACTCCGGGGGCACTGCCGCAGGAACGGCAGACCTTGGCGTTGATTTATGGACTGAGAGGAAACGTCGCGGAGGCAACGCGACTCAATCGGATCGATCTCGACGACGCCTCGGTCGAGCATAACCTCGCCTACTACGCAACCCTGCGTGAACTGTCGCCCGAAGCGCGCACCCGGGCGATATTGTCGACTGGGGGCGCGTCCTCCTGAGCTGTGCAGAAGCATGCCGGACCGGGAAAGCAGGACCTCCATGAGGATCGGGGCTCTTGTCGGCCTTGGTCTCGGGGTTGGGATCGCCTCACTGTCCGGCTGTGTGCCGCGTAACGCCGATATAAACGCGCCGCCCGCGCCGAATGCTGCAGCACCGATACCGCTGGTACCGGCGGCCTACGCTGTGGGAACTCCGCCCGTGGCGCTAACGGCTCCTCCGCCAGCCCCGACCGTTTCGTCGACACGGTTGTTGACCGTTCCTGCTGCCGCTCCGGTGTTGGAGGGCCGGCTCGCGCTGTTCCCTCCGATGATATTCAGTCCGTATCATCCGCACTGGATGGTCGATACCCACTGACGGGCTTGGCTTCGGCAAGCGAAGCGGCGGGACGGGCGCTCTTTGAGACGGGGAATTTGCACCCGGAGCGCAAAAGGCTGCCTTTTTTTGTCTTCGTCTAACGAAAGGGGACGCGGGGCACGATGTTCGAGTGAAGGTCGCCCGTGCTGCGAAGACCGCCTATCGGAAATGATGGGTGTTGCGCTGCGCGCGACAGCCCGATAGTCAAAGGACGTTCGAGATAGTCCGCTACCGCCTCATCAGGATACGGCGGACGTTCTCAAAGGCAGAAGGCTTCCACGGCCTTGATGAGGCTTCGGGTTCATCATTGTGGGACTTGCCTCATCCAAAACTCGAGGCGCGCAAGATAGAGATGCAGTCGTCGCCGTCAGCGATGCGCGAAGGTATCGATGATGCCAGGCGCAGGCCTTTCTCGCTCCGCCACAAACGCCTGTGGCTCAAATTTTTCTACTGCGGGATATCGAAGATGCGGGCCAAAGAGATTGCCAGCAAGAGAAGCGAAGCCGCCGCCAAGCTCGGTCCCGTGACGGGCGAAGCCGAAGGACAGGCGCTCTTTGAGATGGCAAATTTGCGCCCTGAGCGCACAGGGCTTCCTTTTGTGGTGTTTATCTCGCAAAGAGGCGGCGCGAGGCACGATGCCCGAGTAAAGGTTGCTCACAGCGCGAAGGTCCGACCCTCCGAGATGGCCACCGTTGCTATTCGTCCGTCTGTTCGCGTCGTCAGAGGAGTGCTCGATCCACGTGACCTCGACCCGCTGACCCGGTGGATCGAGCTAAACAAGGATGTGTTGATCGATTATTGGAATGGCGTCATCGAGTACACGGAAGACGCGATCAACGCCATAAGGCCGATTGGCCTAGACGCGCCATAGCCGAAGTCTATGCCGTGTAAACACCGCGTATCCACCCTTATGTCAAATGACGCGTCGTCGTCGCCGTCAGCGGTGCGCGAAGGTATCGATGATGCCGAGCGCCGCCGGGCCGAGTAGCACGATGAACAGGGTCGGCAGGATGAAGAGGATCATCGGCACGGTCAGCAGCGCCGGCAGGCGTGCCGCCTTCTCTTCCGCCCGCGTTATTCGTGCAGCGCGCATTTCGGTGGCGAGGACGCGCAGAGACTGCGCGAGCGGAGTGCCGAATTTGGCGGTCTGCTGCAATGTATTGACGACCGCGCGAATCCCGTCGGAGTTGGTTCGCGCGTTGAGGTTGTCGAACGCCAAGCGACGGTCTGGTAGAAAGGTCAGTTCGGCGGCGGTGATGGCGAGCTCTTCTCCTAGTTCGGGAGCGCCGTTGCCGAGTTCTCGCGCCACCCGAACCAGAGCTGCATCGAGGCTGAGCCCGGCTTCGGCGCAGATGACCAGCAGGTCGAGCCCGTCCGGTAAGGCGAGCTGAATGCTCTTGGCCCGTTTGGCCGCGGCATTCCTCAGATAGATTTTGGGTACGTAGAACCCGAACAGAACCCCCGCCGTCGGCGGCAGGAATCCGAATGTGGGCGGGATCGGGAAGAGGTGAGACACGTTACCGTCGATCAGCATCGCAATGCCGAACAGGAAGGGAAGGCTGACCCGCGCAAAGAGATAGCCGACCATCGCATCGCGCGATCGGATTCCGGCCTGGGCAAGCATGTCGCGTGCCTCGGTAGCGTGCTTCGAGCGCAGCAGATTGAGGCGCGTCACGGTCTCGCGCATCAATCCGACGGCGTTGGCGCGCTGTCGGCCTCGCCGTGCAGCCAGAGCGCTTTGTCGCAAGGTTTCCTTGCGCTCGACGACTTGCTCGAGACGCCGCTCGAAGGCGTTCTTCGGCCGAAGCACCTGCCACATCGCCAGAAGGGTTGCCAGCACCGCGAGTGCGGCGAGCACTGCGATCGCATTATCGAGGCCGACGCCGGCCGGCAGCCAGTCGGCAATATCCAAATCCTGAAGCCGCGTACTCCTCATATCTCGAACTTTGCCATCTTGTTCATGATCACAACGCCGGTCACCAGCATCGTCACCGCGATCCCGTCGAGGATCAGCCCGCGGACATCGTTGAAGAGCGGCGCCAGATAAGCGGGCGAGGTCAGCATCAGCACGAGAATGACCGCGATCGGCAGCCCGCCGAGGATCATCGTGGTCGCACGCGTCTCGCTCGCCATCGCGTGCGCCTTGGCCTTCATCTGTCGGCGTCTGCGTAAGACATCGGCGAGGTTGGCGAGGGTTTCGCCGAGGTTGCCGCCGGTCTCCCGCTGCACGCTGAGGGCTATGACGAAGAAGCGGAATTCCGAGGCGTCGATGCGCTTGGCAGTGTCCCAGAGCAGGCTTTCGAGGTCCCGCCCCATGCGCATTCCGCTCTCGACGACGCGTAACTCGCTGCCGACCGGATCGGCGATCTCATGGCCCGCTCCGACGATCGCCTCGCTGATCGGCAGGCCCGAACGCAAGGCCCGCACCATCAGATCGATCGCCTCCGGGAACAACTTGATGAAGGCTGCCAGGCGACGCTTCCCCATGCGTCCGATGACCAGGTGAGGAAGGGCCGTTCCGATCAGCAGTCCGAGCAGTAGGCTCGGCACGATGCCGATCCGCGTGGCGCCCACCAAGCCGATGGCCGACAATATTGTCAGGACGGTGATTGCGATCGAGTACTGGCCGATGCTGATCGTCCGCCCGGTTCGCGCGAGGCGGGCCGCAAGGAGGTCGCGGCGGGGCAGCCAGGTGCGAGCAAGGCGATCGATTGTCGACGCGCTCTGCTGCCGCGAAAGCGATCGAGTGGCGGCTACCTCGGAGGGCAGAATCCCCTGCGCTCGGTCTCGCATCGAATTGAGACGACGGTTGAAGCGCCGGCCGGCCGCGTCGCCGCTCAGCGCCATTGCCACGAGACCGAACGTCAGCGCGACGCCGATTGCGCAAACGACCGCAATTTGGGTTTCCGGGTCGAGCCCCAGGCCCATGGCTCAAATGACCTCGAGAAGCGGCCGGTCGAGGCCATAATACTCCGCGCGCGGCAGGAAAAACGGGCGAATTCCACTGGATTTGAAAACCCCGCGCAGCATACCTTCCGTCGTTTCGCCCTGGAACTGGTAGGTGAACAGCTCCTGGGTGGTGATCGTATCGCCCTCCATTCCGACCACCTCCATGACGTGCGTCACGCGGCGGACCCCGTCGCGCATGCGGTTGACCTGCGCGACCAAATGGACAGCAGCGGCGATTTGGGTGCGCACCGCGCGCGAGGGCAAGTTGATGCCGGTCATTCCAACCATGTTCTCGAGCCGGGTCAGCGCTTCGCGCGGCGAGTTTGCGTGGATCGTGCTCATCGAGCCGTCGTGACCGGTGTTCATCGCCTGCAGCACGTCGAGCGCTTCGGCACCGCGGATCTCGCCGAGAATGATGCGGTCGGGGCGCATGCGCAGAGAGTTACGCAGCAGGTCGCGCATCGTGATCTCGCCGGTGCCCTCCAGATTTGGCGGGCGGGTCTCGAGACGCACAACGTGCGGCTGCTGCAGCTGGAGCTCCGCGGCATCCTCGATCGTAACGGTCCGCTCGGCCGCGTCGATCAGCCGAGACAGGGCGTTCAGCAAGGTCGTCTTGCCGGATCCGGTACCGCCGGAAATCAGGATGTTGAGCCGGCAGCGGGCGGCGATCTTCAGGAGCGTCGCCATCTGCGGCGAGATGTTGGCCTGCTGGGCCATCGTGTCGAGGGTGATCGTCTTCTTCGAAAACTTGCGGATCGAGATGCTCGGTCCGTCGATCGCGAGCGGCGGCGTGATGATATTGACGCGGCTGCCATCGGCCAGACGAGCATCGACGAGCGGCTGAGATTCATCGATGCGGCGACCGATCCGGGTGACGATCTTTGTCGCGACGTTCATGACGTGGTCGTCGTCGCGAAACCGTACGTCGGTCAGCTCCAGCTTGCCGCGGCGCTCGACATAGACCTGCTTGGCGCCGTTGACCATGATGTCGGTGACGCTCTCGTCCTCGATCAGCGGCTCGATCGGTCCGAGCCCGAGCATGTCCGCGATCAGCATTTCGACGAGTTCGCGCTGCTCGATGAAATTCAACTGGATCTTGCTCTCCGTGAGCAGGTCCTTGACCCAGCCGCTGAGCTGCGCCTCGAACATCGCGCGCGGCATCTCCGCGGCCGCGGCAACGTCCATGTGTTCCAGGACGAGCGGCTGGATCTGCATCTTTGCCGCGTCGATCGCGGCACGATTGGAGCGCCGTGAGACGGCCCCGTCCTGCGTGAGGTCCGATTTTATCGGGTTGAGCAGACCGTCGATGATTTCAGTAACAAGATCGCGGCGTTCGAGCGGGTTCGCTTCGATGCCGTGGCGGATCATGTAAGCCTGTGCTGCCGCATCGACGACCTTGGCGAGCTCGCCGCGGCTGAGGAGGCTCCTGCGCTCGGGCCGGACTTCGGCACTCAGGCGAGCGACAAGCTGCTCCTTTGCCGCAAGCAGGCGATCCTCATGAGGAAGGTGAGCCGGGGCCTCGACCTCGGGCGCCGGGGCAGATGGCAGCGCCACCTCGACCGGCGCCGCGCGACGCGCGGAAAGCACGGCGATTCGGGCATCGAGCGAGCCCTCGCTCTCCGAGCGTTTGGAGCGACCTACCATGGCAGAGCAAACAATTTGCGTTTCGCCGTGGTCGGCGCCGGGCCGGTAAGCATTTCGGCGAGTTGGCGGTACTCGCGCACGATTGGGCTCCGCGGCGCGGCTAGGGGCAGCGGTTGGCCGGAATTGGCCGCTGCCCCGGCGGCTTTCGGATCGTGAGAAAGGCTGGCGTCGAGCGCCTTGCCGATCCCCTTCTCGAACTCGCTCTTGCCGATCAAGGCGCGGCCGCCGCTGGCGCCGGCCTCGACCAGCCAGAGGCGAACCTGCGGCGCCTGGTCCCGCATCAAGGTCTGCAACCGGATCGTGTCGCGCAGGCCGGCGAGGCTGCGCTCGCACACGATGACGACGTGGCTCGCCGCGGCGAGCACGACGCGTTGTATCGGTGTGGCGCCGCGCGGCAGATCGACGACGATCCGGGCGAATTTGCGGCGTAGCTCGTAAAGCAGCATGTCGACCGCGCCGGCATCGATAATCAGATGCTGGGTCGCCGCCGTCTCGGCGGCCAGGATCCGCAAATTATCGGTCACCTTGACCATGGCCCGCTCGATGAACAGGCTGTCGATGCGGGAAGGCTGCTCCAGCGCCTCGCACAGCCCGCCGCCGGGATCGGTATCGAGCTTGAGCGCGACGGTGCCGAAGTGGAGATCGAGGTCAACGAGAGCCACTTGCTCGCTGCGCTCCTCGGCGAACAGCCAAGCGCAGGAGACAGCGGTCGTCGTCGTGCCGACGCCGCCGCGGCTGCCGACGAAAACGATCACTTGCCCCAAACCGCCATTGGTCCCTGTTCCCGCAGCGGCCGACCGTTTCTCCAAGGCAGCCGACAGAGTCTCACGGGTCGCCGGTTTGACCAGGTAGTCGTTGGCGCCGGCTGCGAGCAGGTCGCGGAACAGCGTAACATCGTTGACGATACCGAGGGCGACGAGCTTCAGCTCGGCGCCGCCGACCGTTCGAGCCGAGTTGACCTCGGTGATCGGAGCGGCTGAGTCTGCAAGGTCGAGAAACAGAACCCGCGGTGCGTAACCCGAGCGGATGCGTCGCAACGCCGCGTCGAGCGTGTCGGAGACGGTCAGCTCGTCATCCAGCTGGAGCTCGTGAAGGAGCCCTTGCAGACGATCAGCCATCGGTTGCTCTTGCAGGACGGCAAGAACACCCGATCGCTCAGGCTTGAGCGCCGCAGCAGATCGCGATGCTTTCATTGAAGAGCCTCC
>DATEQL010000139.1:0-3271 GCA_035272665.1 Allostellaceae bacterium | reverse complement strand
CGAGCTGGAGGCGCTCGCGCGCGGCGACAAGGGGGCGTGGGACGCTTTCGTGCGGCGTTATGCCGGCCTCGTCGCCGCGGCCGTGCGCGGCGTGGCGCGCGAAGCGGCGGAGGTCGAGGATCTGGCGCAGGAGGTGTTTCTCCGGCTGTGCAAGGACGACTTTCGGCTTTTGCGCAGTTACGACCCGGCCCGGGCGGGGCTCTCCACTTGGATCACGATCGTCGCGCGCAGCACCGCTCGCGATGCGCTGCGCCGGCACCGACCGGTGGTGGTGCCGATCGAAGCGGTGCCGGAAGCCCGGCTCGCCGTCGATCCGGTCGAGCCCGCCCACAAACTCAAGCTCCCGGAAGCGCTGCTGTCGCCGCGGCAGCGCGAAATTCTGACGATGTTGTACGATCGCGAGTTGGAGGTCAGCGAGATCGCCAGCGCACTCGGCATCGACCCGCAGACGGTCCGCAGCGCGCATCACAAGGCGATGGTCAAGCTGCGCGCTCATTTCAAGGCCGAGGCGAAATGACCGCTGCTCTACAAAGCGCGATCCCGCACGGCGCTCGGTACCGGAACCATAAAGTTGCGGGGATGGCAGCGATGCCTTCTACGTAGATATGGGAGGAGAACATTTTCATGAGCCGAACCGACGAGGAACAGAAAAGAGCGCCGGACCTCGCGTCCGATCGCGCGCTTTGGCAGCGGTGTCGGACGACCGACGCGCCCGAGGACGAGGCTGCACGCTTTCTCGATCTCGCCGCCTTTGCCGACGGGCTGCTCGATACCGATGAACAGGATCGCGTCGCCGCCCTGCTCGCTGCCGATCTGACCGCACGGGACGATGTCGCGGCGGCTCGGGCGCTCGCCAGCGGCGTCGCCGAGCCGCCGGCGGCGCTGGAGCGCATCGTTGATCGAGCCTGCGCGATTTTGCCCGACCTGCTAGTGGCACCCGGTCGCGTTGTTCCTTTCGCTCCACCACCACGGCGCCGACGCATCCTGCACGGGGTCGCTCAATGGGGGAGCCTCGCCGCAGCGATCGCGGTGGCGAGCTGGCTCGGCTTTGCCATGGGCAGCGATGCGTCGCTGATGCTCAGCCAGCCCTCTCAGTCGAGCGACGTGAGTGTGTTGCCCGAACTGCTCGACCCGGGAACCGGTTTTCTGCGCGATTTGGGTGAAAGTCCACGGACGTGACGTTTGCCTCGGTGGCGGCGCGCGGTACCGCGCGACAGCATCTTCTCTGGGCGGCGTTAACCCTGTCTGTCGTGCTCAATCTGTGCTTTGTCGCCGGCGCGCTGTGGGCTCACCTCCAAGGACCGGCTGCGCCGATAAGCCCCGAGGAGCGGTTGCAGCGGGTGGGGGCGGGGCTGGCTCTCGACCCGCAGCAGCGGCAGGCCTTCGAGCAGTATTCCGAGACGGTGCGTACGCACATGCAGCAGATGCGCGAGGCGGTCGAGCCTTTGCTGAGTGCTGCTCGGGCCGAGCTCGCCAAACCCGACGCCGACGAGGCGACGGTCGAACGGCTGTTCGACGAAGCAGGGCAAACGCGCCGTGGCTTCCAGCGCGAGCTGCTGACGACGACCATGACGTTTCTGGCGACGCTGTCGCCGGAACAGCGGGCGAGATTCATCGAGCTGTTCCACCAGCGGCCGAGAGTCCGAGGACAATAGCCACAGTCCTGGCGGATGGGGTGGGATTCGAACCCACGGTGAGCTTGCACCCACGCCGGTTTTCAAGACCGGTGCCTTAAACCGCTCGGCCACCCATCCAGTCCGTGGGCGGCCCGTTGGTGGCGGCTACGGCTCGGCCGGGGCTCACACCGAATAGTACATCTGGAACTCGATCGGGTGCGGGGTGTGCTCAAAGGCGTACACCTCCTCCCATTTCAATTCCATATAGGCGTCGATCTGGTCCATGCTGAAGACATCGCCCTTCAGCAGGAAGGCGTGGTCGGCGCGCAATTCGCCCAGTGCCTCGCGCAGCGAACCGCAGACGACCGGGATGTCGGTCAACTCCTCCGGCGGCAGATCGTAAAGATTCTTGTCGATCGGGTCGCCGGGATGGATCTTGTTCTGGATGCCGTCGATCCCGGCCATCAGCATCGCGGCAAAGGCGAGATAAGGATTGGCCGCGGGATCGGGGTAGCGAACCTCGACACGTTTGCCCTTGGGGCTTGCGGTATAGGGGATGCGGCAGGAGGCCGAGCGGTTGCGCGAGGAGTAAGCGAGCAGCACCGGCGCCTCGAAACCGGGGATCAGTCGCTTGTAGCTGTTCGTCGTCGGATTGGTGAAGGCGTTGATCGCCTTGGCGTGCCGGATGATGCCGCCGATGTAATAGAGCGCCGTCTCGGACAAATCGGCATAAAGGTTACCGGCAAAGGTCGGCCGCTCCCCCTTCCAAACCGACTGATGGACGTGCATCCCCGATCCGTTGTCGCCTTTGATCGGCTTCGGCATGAAGGTAGCCGTCTTGCCATATTGATTTGCGACGTTGTGAACGACGTATTTGTAGATCTGCATGTTGTCGGCGGTACGCACCAGGGTGTCAAACTCGGCTCCCAGCTCGGCCTGGCTCGGCGCCACTTCGTGGTGGTGCTTTTCGACGGCCAATCCCATGTCGTGCATGACCGACAGCATTTCGGCTCTGAGATCGCTCTGGCCGTCGACCGGCGGTACCGGGAAGTAGCCGCCCTTTATCGGCGGGCGATGGCCGGTGTTGCCGTCGGGGAACTGCTTGTCACTGACGTACGGCCCTTCTTCGCTGTCAATCGCATACATCGCGCCGTTCATCGTGCTCGAATAGCGCACATCGTCGAAAATGAAGAACTCGGCTTCCGGGCCGAAATAGGCTTTGTCGCCAATGCCGGTGGTGACGAGGTATTGCTCGGCTTTCTTCGCAGTGGAGCGCGGATCGCGCACATATGGTTGTCCGCTCAGCGGCTCGTGCACGTCACAAAAGATGATCAGCGAGGTTTGCGCTGCAAACGGGTCGAGCACGGCCGTCGAGCAATCCGGCACCAGCATCATGTCAGAGTCGTTGATCGCCTTCCACCCGGCAATCGACGACCCGTCGAACATCACCCCCTCATTGAGGAAGTCCTCGCTGATTGTGCGCACGTGATGTGCCAGATGCTGCCATTTGCCGCGCGGATCGGTGAAACGGAAGTCGACGTATTTGACTTCGTGCTCGTTGATCATTTCCATGACTTTTGCGGTATCGGTCATCGTTCACTCTTCTGAGAGGGGGAGCCGTATCAGACGTCGTAGTAGAGGAAGAACTCGTAGGG
>DATEQL010000138.1:0-4635 GCA_035272665.1 Allostellaceae bacterium | reverse complement strand
GGCGAGGATGCCGTGCGCCGTCTCGCAGCGGTGATGATCGCGATGACGATGACACCGGCGATCGCCCCAGCGATCGGCGGCGTGATCAGCGGCTGGTTCGGCTGGCGCGCCATTTTCGGCATCCTCGCGGTCTTCGTTGCCGGCTTGCTGGTCCTGATCGCCTTCACCTTGCCTGAGACGGCCAGAACGCGGCTTGCCCTTCCCGGGCTGCGCTCGATCGTCATCAATTATGGCCGGCTGCTCGCGATACCGTCGTTTCGCTATTACCTGCTCGCCGGCACGTTCTGCACGACCAGCATCTACGGCTTTCTGACGGCTGCCCCGTTTATCTTCGTCGATGTCTTGCACCGCTCTATCGGCGAGGTCGGTCTGTATTGCGCGGTGGTGATCGGCGGCATCACAGTCGGGGCGGCCCTCGCCCGCATGCTGGCCGGCAAGATGTCACTCCGCGGAGCGGCGATGACCGGCAGCCTGTGCAGCCTGCTCGGCGCGTGGGCGTTGCTGGTGTTCGAGTTGGTGCACCGGTTGAGTGTGCCGACTGTCGTGACGCCGATGGTGCTTTATTCAGTCGGCATGGGGCTGATGAGCCCCAATGCGGTCACCGGCCTGATGAACGCCGCGCCGCGCGCGATCGGTTCGGCATCAAGCCTCTATGGCTTTGCTCAGATGTCGTTTGGCGCGCTGGTTACCTTGATCGTCGCGGTCTGGCACGACGGGTCTGCCCTCCCGGTGGCGGTCATCCTGGTCATCTCCGCTGCTGCCGGACAGCTCGCGCTACATAAGGCTTAAAAGGTGGACCGCGTCGCAATCCGGGCACCGCTGGCGCCCGATCGGGCAATTGCATGGGCCGTAGGCAGGGTCAACATAATTGAACCGGATGTTCCCGGTGCGCCGAGCGACTTTGGCGTTGGCATCGGCGTTGCACTGACCACCGGCAACGACGAGTCGTGGGGAAAATGCCGGAGCCGTTCGACACTGGGCTAGGGCGGATCCGTGGAGTTAGGCGTGTTTATCCCGATCGGCAACAACGGCTGGTTGACCTCAACCACCCCGCCGAAATCAGGTTGTGTCTGTCAGGTCCTACGCGTCGATCGCGCGGATGCTCGATGAAATGGCCGCAGTTCCCGGCGTGCGTGGCGTGATGCTGACCTTGACGATTTCGTGATCGGCATGGAGCAGTTCGGCACGCGCAGTTTGCCATTGATGCGATGCCGCGAGGGCATACGCCCGGAGGCGTAACCCGCGAGCGAGAAACCCTCGGTCAGATTGTGCGAAAGGGAATGATGAATGTCAGCAAAAAAAACTGGACCGCAGAGACAGAGAATTTCGCGCCGGCGTTTCCTGAGAGGCAGCGCGGCATTGGCTGGGCTATCGGCAGGATCGGGGGCGCTGACCGGGTTCCCGATGATCTGGGCGCAGAACATCAAGGACGTGACGTTGCGTCATGCCGGCACGCCGGTCGCCGCGATCCCGCAGATCGCCGAGCAGGCGACCAAGGATCTCGGCTTTACGATCGCCATGCAGGCGACCGAAAGCGTGGATCTCTTGAACCGGTTTCTGTCGCAGTCGAGCGCGATCGATGTCGGTGACGTCAGCCTCACCTTCATGAAATACCTGGTCGGCCGCGACGTGCTGCAGGCGATCCCCGTCAGCAAGTACAAGGACTGGGATAAGGTCATCCCGCTGTTTACCAAGGGGGTCTACCCAAGCGGCAGCGAAGCTTCGATGCAGGGGGTGGCGCCGTTCACGATCCTTTATGCGACCGGCCCGGACGGGCAGAAATTCTCCCCCACCCCAACCGAATGGCTGACTGGCATCCCGAGCATCACTAATGCCGACACGCTCGGCATCCGCCCGGATCTAACCGGTCGGCCGATCACCAGCTGGGCCGATCTACTGAGCCCGGAATTCAAGGGCAAGGCGGCATTGCAAGACCAGCCGACGGTCGGGGTCATCGATGTCGCAATGGCGCTCGAAGCGCGCGGCGACCTCAAATATGGCAACAAGGGCAACATGACCAAGGCCGAGATCGACAAGACCATCGACACGATGGTGAACGTCAAGAAATCCGGTCATTTCCGCTCGTTCTGGACGACCTTCGACCAGTCGGTCAACCTGATGGCCTCAGGCGAGGTGGTGATCCAGTCGATGTGGTCGCCGGCCGTCACCGCAGTCAAGTCGCGTGGCATCCCGTGCGTGTTTCAGCCGTTGCGCGAGGGCTATCGCGGCTGGGGCTACACGCTGGCGCCGATGAAGCACCTGACCGGGCTCAAGCTCGACTGCTTTTATGAATACATGAACTGGTATACCTCGGGCTTTCAGGGCGCCTTCATTGCGCGGGAGGGGTACTACTCGTCGATCCCGGAGAACGCAAAGAAGTTCCTGACGCAGGCCGAGTGGGATTATTGGTACGAGGGCAAGCCGGCTGCGACCGACATAAACAACCCGTTCGGCAAGCTGATGGAAAAGGCCGGCAATACCCGCGACGGCGGCGCGTTCTGGGACCGCATGGGCAATATCGCCGTGTGGAATTCGGTCATGGACGAAGATCGTTATCTGACGCGGCGGTGGAACGAGTTCATAACCACGTGACAATCCTCTCGCAATCGTCTGCTGCGCTGCCGCGACTGCGTTCACCGGCCTTGCCGCGGCGGCGGCTAAAACCGTGGCTGGTATCGTGGCTGCAGGTCAGCCCGTTGGCTTTCATCTTGATCGGGCTGTTCGCCCTGCCAACGGTTCTGTTCGTGGTCGTCAGCTTTTTCGATTACGACCGCACCGGCATCTACCCGGCCTTCATCCTCGACAACTACCGCGACCTGCTGACCACACCGGCAACGATGCGGGTCTACGTCAGCTCACTGACCTTTGCCGTTATCGTCTGGGCGATCACGCTCTTCCTCGGTTTCAATATCGCGCACTTCCTGATCTTTCATGTGCGCAGCTCCGCGGTGCGGACTGTGTTGTTTCTGCTGTGCGCGGTCCCGTTCTGGACCTCGGGCATCATCCGTACGATCGCCTGGATCCCGTTTCTTGGCCGTAATGGTGCCTTCAACCAGATTGTGATGGGCGCCGGCCTGACCTCACAGCCGCTCGATTTTCTGCTGTTTTCCCGGTTCGCGGTGGTGATTACCTACGTCAATCTATTCACCCTGCTGATGGTTGGGCCGATCGCCAATTCGCTGGCGAAGATCGACCCGGCGCTGATCGAGGCGGCGCGCGATGCCGGCGCCAGCCGCTGGCGCGTCATGGTTGAGGTGATCATCCCGCTGGCGAAAACCGGCATCGCTTTGGGCTCGATCCTGGTCTTCACCCAGGTCATGGGCGATTTTTTTGTGGTAAAGCAGATGAGCGGCGGACAGAACGCCTCGATCGTCTCTGCATTGGCGACGGAGATTCAGGCGATGCAGTACCCGCCGGCATCGGCGAGTGCGGTCGTCCTGGTCTGCTTTGTCGCGATCCTCGTCGCCGGGATGATGCGGGTTGTCGATGTGCGCAAGGAATTGGTGAAGTGACAGGTATGCGTGGATGATGATCGGCGGCCAGAGCTACCAGGCGGGGGCCGGGGGAAGGCGGCCCTGGACCTTCTATGCCCTGGCGACATTGTTCGGTCTGTTCCTGCTCTTTCTCTACGGCCCGATGCTGGTCATGTACGTGCTGTCGTTTCAGGGGCCGAACGGCGGCGTCACATTTCCGATGGTGGGGGCGTCGTTCATCTGGTTTGCCGATATCGTCAAGCCGGGGCAGATGGCGAACATTCCGGTGTCGTTTGGTCGCTCGATCGCGCTCGCCGCGGTCGTCAGCCTTCTGACGGCGACGATCTCGATTGCGGCCGCGCTTGCGTTCCGCCGCCGCTTTCCGGGATCGGGACTGCTGTTCTACCTCGCCGTCGCCAGTCTGGTGATGCCGAGCCTGCTGGTCGGTTTCGGCATCGGGCTGGGCTTCAAGACGCTCGGGCTGAAACCGAGCCTCTTCACCTCGGCGCTGGGCGCACAACTGACCTGGACCCTGCCCTTCGGGGTATTTGCAATGTTTGCGGTCGTCAACCGCTTCAACCGCGCCTACGAGGAGGCAGCCGACGACCTCGGCGCCAGCCCGTGGCAGCGCTTCACCCATGTGACCCTGCCGATTTTGCTTCCCGGTATTATCGGCGTGGCGATGGGTGCGTTCACCTTGTCCTATGACGAATACGCACGGACGACCCTGGTGATCGGCGACCGGAACACCCTGCCCCTCGAAATCTATGCGCTGATCTCGAGCGCGACCTCGCCGACCTTGTTTGCCATCGGCACGGTCACAACCGGCGTCTCCTTTCTGATCATCGCACTGACCCTGTGGCGGATCTTTCACATTCAGCGCCGCCGCACCGGCGCTATGACGGCACAATGAGCCAACACAATCCCGTGGCAATCAGCAGCGCACGCCGCGAAGCGCGTTTCGATGTCGAATTGGTAGCGGTCACCAAACGCTACGGCGCGACGCTCGCGGTCGACGACATCTCACTGCGTATTGCGCCCGCCAGTTACTGCTGTCTGCTCGGTCCCAGCGGCTGCGGCAAGACCAGCACGTTGCGGATGATTGCCGGACATGAGCAGATCACCGAAGGCGACGTGTTGATCCGCGACCGCAATGTGACCG
>DATEQL010000137.1:0-7018 GCA_035272665.1 Allostellaceae bacterium | reverse complement strand
CAAGGGCGACTATCTGGCGATCGTCACCCTCGGCTTCGGCGAGATCGTGCCGATCGTCGTGCGCAACTGGCCGTCCTTGACCAACGGCGCGATGGGCCTCAACGGCGTCGCCGCGCCGCAGCTCTTCGGCTTCAATTTCGGGATCGCCGCGACCCCGTATTATTACGTCGCGGTGGCGCTCGTCGCTCTGCTGATCCTGATCAGCGTGAGGCTCAAGGACTCCCGGGTCGGCCGCGCCTGGATGGCGATCCGCGAGGACGAAATTGCCGCCGCCGCGATGGGCGTCGATCGCGTCCGCTTCAAGCTGCTCGCCTTTGCAATGGGCGCCGCTTTCGCCGGCATGACCGGCACGCTCTACATTGCCAAGTTGCAGACTGCGACCCCGGACATGTTCATGTTCCCGGTCTCGGTCATGATCCTCGTCATGGTCGTGTTCGGCGGCATCGGCAGCGTCTGGGGCGTGGTCGTCGGCGCGTTGATCCTGCAGGTGCTGCAATCTTGGGTCCTCGAGGACCTTTCCGGCTGGCTGCACGTGCTCGGCCGGTTCGTCGGCGTCGACTGGTTGCAGCGTGTCGAACTGGCCTCTTCGATCGAGCTGATCTTCGGCCTGATCCTCGTCTTCATGATGCTGTTCCGGCGCGAGGGGCTGATCCCGGCGACCCGGCGGGTGCCGGCGCTGAGCCTCACTGAGCAGAGTGCCCAGGTCGGGCGCGGCGGCTTCGACCGCCTCGCCGGCGTCGGCGCGGTTGCCGAGCGGGACGGCGAGAAGCTGCTCGAGATCGAGGATTTGACCGTGCGGTTCGGCGGCCTGGTTGCGTTGCGCTCGGTGTCGCTGAGCGTCCCGGCGCACCGCATCGTCGCCGTCATCGGACCGAACGGCTCGGGCAAGTCGACCCTGTTCAACGTGATGACCGGCCTCGTGCCCGCCGATGGCGGCATGGTCCGCTTCGCCGGCATGGAGATCCTGCGGCTGCCGCCCCATCGCATCCTCGAATGCGGCATCGCCCGCACCTTTCAGAACATCCGCCTGTTCCCGAATTTGAGCGTCCTCGAAAACGTCATGATCGGCATGCATGCGCGACTCAGGACCGGCACTGTCGGGGCCGTATTGCGACTGCCGGTGACGCGGCGCGAGGAGGCGGAGGCGCGCGAGCGGGCGCTCGAAATCCTCGCGGTGTTCGGCAACCGGCTGTTGCCGCGGCTCGATCATCCGACGGCGAGCCTCTCCTACGCCAACCGCCGGCGCACCGAGATCGCCCGTGCGCTCGCCTCCGGCCCCAAGCTCCTGTTGCTCGACGAGCCGGCCGCCGGCATGAACCCGGCCGAGACCCTGGAACTCGTCGACCAGATCAAGAGCCTCGCCCGGATCGGTCTCTCGATCGTGCTGATCGAGCACAAGCTCGACGTCGTCGCAGACCTCGCCGACAATGTGATCGTGCTCGATCACGGCGAGAAGATTGCCGAGGGCACCACCGACGCAGTGCGGCGGGACGAGGAGGTCATTCGTGCCTATCTCGGCCGGAGCGCCGTCTATGCCTGAGCCCAGACACCCCACGGCAGAGAGAAGGGCAGCAACTTCCGTCACCCCCGGGCTCGTCCCGGGAGTCCACGTAGTTACCCGGGACAAGGCCCGGGCATGACGAATGCCCCCGCGTCTTGTAGTGAGATGCTCGAGTTCCGCGCCGTCGACACGCATTACGGCGACCTCCATGTGCTGAAAGCGGTCGATTATCGGATCGAGGCGGGCGAGATCGTGTGCCTCCTCGGCGGCAACGCCTCGGGTAAATCGACGACAATGAAGGCAATCATGGGGGTGGTGCGGCCGACGTCAGGCGACATCCTGTTCGAGGGCAAGTCGCTGCTCGGGGTCAGCAGCGCCGAGCGCGTGCGGCGTGGCATTGCCCCGGTGCTCGAGGCGCGGCGCTTGTTTCCGCGCATGACGGTGTACGAGAACCTCGAAATGGGCGCCTATACGCGGCCGCGCGGCCCGGATTTCGACGCCGATCTCGAGCGCGTCTTCACCCTCTTCCCGCGCGTCAAGGAGCGCCTCACCCAGCTCGCAGGCACCCTTTCGGGCGGCGAGCAGCAGATGGTCGCGATCGGTCGTGCGTTGATGGCGCGCCCCAGGCTGTTGTGCATGGACGAACCGTCGATGGGCCTCTCGCCCGCCTATGTCGAGCAGGTCTTCGACATCATCCGGACGATCAACCGGCAGGGCGTGACGATCTTCATGGTCGAGCAAAACGCCAATATGGCGCTTTCGATCGCCGACCGAGCCTATGTCCTGCAAACCGGCCAGGTCGTACTCAGCGGCCCCGCCGCCGAGCTGCGCGAAACCGAGCTGATCCGCCACGCCTATCTGGGCGAGCTCAAGGTGGCTTAGGCTGAGCTCTCGATTGTCCGAGTTGTCGAGACCGGGTTTTCGAGCCGCCCGACGTGCTTCGCCCTCGAAACCCGGCCTCGCATCGTCGGCAGGTCACTCGGTGATCGGCGCGATCGTGTCGAGCGCCAGCCCCCGCGTCTCGTCGCCGATCTTCGTCCCGCAAAGGCGGCGATCGCCAGCATCACCGCGATGCCGGCCATCACATAGCCGAGCCCATAGGTGCTGACGATCCCGATCAGCGGAAACGACACAGCCGAGCCAGTGACAGCTGTCCTGATCCGGCCATACCGTTCGAGCGAATACGCCGACTGCCCTGGCTACATTTTCCCAAGGGCGATTCGCCGTCAGCGCCGGTACGCCGAAACGAGAGGCGATGGCCAGGCGCGCCCGATCGCCGAGCGACAGCCCTGCATGCCTTGTTCCCGGCAAGATCAGACCTGCGATCCCTCTGGCGCTGCTACTCGACGAACAGATCGCGCTCGCCCCCGTGCTCGAGACCGAAAGCCTTTGCGATAGTCCGCCGGAGTGCTGAAACCGCTCGGGCATGCGAATTGGCTCGGACGCCCGCTTGCGTTACAAGCTCGCCCGATGCTCACCGCTCTCTGTCGTGCCCTGCACGCGCTCTCGACGCCGCCGCTGCGGCGAATCGTTGCGCTGGGTCTCGCCCTCGCGGTGCTGACTTTCGCATTACTTTGGCTCGCCGTCGCCGGCGTCCTTTACAATTCGGCGTTTTTTGAGTGGCGGCCGCTCAACTGGCTCGTCGACCTGATGGGCGGGCTCGCCGTGCTGACATTGAGCTGGCTTTTCTTCCCGGCCGTCGTAACGCTGATCATGAGCCTCTTCCTCGAACGCATCGCCGCCGCGGTCGAAGCGCTCGATTACCCCGGGCGCAGCCCGCCGCGCCGCCAGTCCATCGGCGAGACCGTCGGGGCGATGCTGCGTCTGACGGCGCTGACACTCCTGCTCAACCTGTTGGCGCTTCCGGTATATCTGTTGATCCCCGGGATAAATCTGTTTCTCTTCCTGGCGCTGAACGGATATCTTCTCGGCCGGGAGTATTTCGAGGTGGTCGCGCTCAGGCGGCTCGATGCCGCGGCGACCAGAGCGGCGCGGAACCGTTTTGGTCTCCGTGTTTTCCTCGGGGGGGTGGTGATTGCGGCATTATTCGCCGTGCCTGTCGTCAACCTCGTCGCGCCGGTGTTCGCCACGGCCTTCATGGTACATGTCTTCGAAGCGCTACCGCGCGTCGAGCCGCGTCCCCTGACCCGGTCTGCGGTTTAATTCTCCCCTCAACAATGTCGATCGGGTGTCAAATCCATGTTTAGCCGGAAGAGGACCGAGACAGAGGATCGCAAAATGGCAGATGCGTCTGATGATTTGGGCATCCCGATGAAGCCCGCCCGCCCGGCGGCGCCGGGAGCCAGTGCCCCGGTCAGGGCCCCGACCATGCCGCCGCGCGCCCCGGATCTGGTCCGTGCCACCGATGCGGCCCGGGCGCCGGAGGTGCAACGCCGACCCGGCGACGCGGGCAGCCAGCCGAGACGCAATGAAGCCGACGTTCGTAAGCTGATCGTCGGTCGTGAGATCACTCTCTCGGGTGAGATCACCTCCTGCGACAAGCTAATCGTCGAGGGCAGCGTCGAGGCCAATCTGACCAATTGCCGCGATGTCGATATCGCCGAGAGCGGCCTGTTCAAAGGTTCCGCCTCGATCGAGGAAGCCGAGATCCGCGGCCGCTTCGAAGGCAATCTGGTCGTTCGCAAGCGGCTTTTGATCAAGGCGAGCGGGCGCGTCGCGGGTACGATCCGCTACGGCCAGATCGAGATCGAGTGCGGCGGCCAGATTTCGGGCGACATTCAGGCCCAGCCGTCATCGGAGCCCGGCGAGATTATTGTGGACGTGGCGAGCGCCCACGCGGCGAACTGATCCGGGATTTTGCCGCCGCTCGAGGTGTAGTAGGGCGGCGGCCAGGCAGAGGCTGGGCCAGCCCGCTCGGCTCGCCGGCGGCGGCTCGGGCCGCGATCAGCTCCGCCGGCCCGGTTTTGGCGCCATAACGGCAGAGATCGGCCACCACGCAGTCCGGACATTCGGGCTTGCGCGCCTTGCACACATATCTCCCGTGCAGGATCAGCCAATGATGAGCATAGCGCTTGTATAGGGCGGGCGTGCACGCCTCGAGCGCCGTCTCGACCAAGAGCGGCGTCTTCCCCGGGGCGAGACCGGTCCGATTGGCGACGCGGAAGATATGGGTGTCGACCGCGATTGTGGGTTCACCGAACGCGACGTTCAGCACGACGTTCGCGGTCTTGCGTCCGACGCCGGGAAGCGCCTCCAGCGCCGCCCGCTCATGCGGAACCTCGCCGCCGTGACGCTCGACCAGGATGTGGCTCAGCCCAATCAGGTTCTTCGCCTTGGTACGGAAGAGCCCGAGGGTGCGGATCAGCTCGGCGACCCGCTCCTCGCCCAGCGCCAGCATCTTCTTCGGCGTGTCGGCGAGCGCAAACAGCGCGGGGGTTGCCTTGTTGACGCCGGTATCGGTCGCCTGCGCCGACAATACGACCGCGACCAACAGGGTAAACGGGCTGATGAATTCGAGCTCGGTCTGCGGGATCGGCCGCGTCTCGGCCAGACGCCGATAAAACTCCCGGACCTCGCGTTTCGAGAAGGCGCGCATCGCGTCTGAGTGTAGAGGGGAGTGCGTCCGACAACAAACCTCGCGACGCCGCACGACGCTTTACGAAACAGCCGCCCAGCCCCTATCTTTTACCTGCAATGACCTTGAACCCCGGATTTGCCGACTCCTCGGTCCTCGCAGGCCGCCTCTTCTTCGAGCGCGTGCTGTTCCCGCACCGCAGCCTCCCCCCACGCGGCTTTCACGCGCTGATGCTGGTCCTCGGTCTGATCAGCCTCGCGGTCGGAATCGGGTTCGTCTCGATCGGCGCGTGGCCGGTGATCGGGTTCTTCGGGCTGGATGTCGCCCTCGTCTATGTCGCCTTCCGCCTCAGCTATCGCAGCGCCCGCCGGAGCGAGACGATCCGGCTCGCTGAGGATGCCTTTACCGTCGAGCGGGTCAGCGTGCGAGGCGAGAGCCGTATGTGGCGGTTCCAGCCCTTCTGGCTGCAGGTGATCCTCGAAGAACGAGCCGACGAGTCGAACCGCCTCGTCGTCGCCTCACATGGCCGCAGCCTCTCGATCGGCGATTTCGTGACGGCGGCCGCCCGTCGCGAGCTCGCGGCGACGATCCGAGACGCGCTAAAACGCTGGCGGGACGCGCTCAATCCGGCGGCCGCAACCCCGCTGACCCGTCAGAGACCGAGCACGTCGCCGAGCCCATAGACCCCGGGTGGGCGCCCGACCACCCAACGCGCGGCCCGCACGGCCCCCTTCGCGAAAACCGCCCGGGTCGTCGTCCGGTGAATGAATTCGAGGCGTTCGCCGGCTCCGGCGAAGATCACATGATGATCGCCGACCGCGTCACCGCCGCGCAGTGCGGCAAAGCCGATATCGCCGGCGCGGCGCGGGCCGGTGATGCCGTCTCGCGCGCGCTGCTCGACTTCTTCGAGGACCACCCCGCGGCCCGCCGCCACCGCGCGGCCGAGTGCCAGCGCCGTCCCGGAGGGCGCATCGACCTTGCCGCGGTGGTGCATTTCCAAGATTTCGGCGTCCCAATCGGTCCCGAGCCGTCGTGCGACCTCTTCGACCACGCTCAGCAGCACGTTCACCCCGAGGCTCATATTGGGAGCCCAGACAATCGGGATATTGCGCGCCGCCAGGCGGACCGCCTCGCCTTGCTCGGCCGAGAGCCCGGTCGTGCCGATCACCATCGCTTTGCCGAGTTTGGCGGCGAGCGCGGCATGCTCGACGGTAGCGGCGGGCGATGTGAATTCGAGCAGGACATCGCTGTCGCGGATCAGTTTCTCGACGGTTTCGCCGATCGGGATTCCCATGCGCCCGATCCCGGCGAGCTCACCGATGTCCTGATTGACATAGCCGCTGCCGGGGGCCTCGCTGCCGCCGGCAATGGCACACCCTTCGGTCGCCGCGATTTCGGCGACCAGCATCCTCCCCATCCGGCCGCCGCAGCCGACGACGCCCATCTTGGTCCGGGCCATGCTCCGCCTCCGTGTTTCCGGAGACGGAACGGTTACCGATCGCTCGGCAAAATACAAGCGGCGCCCTTTTTTGGAGGAGCACACCGGCTTCAGCCATTGTGCTGCCGACTTGCTCCCTCTACACCGCGGGGATGGCTTTGCTGCGTTCCGTCGCCACGGTCGGTTCCTACACGCTCGTCAGCCGGGTCTTCGGCTTCGTCCGCGACATCCTGACCGCAGCCATTCTCGGCGCGGGGCCGGTGGCCGATGCGTTCTTCGTGGCGCAGCGCCTGCCGAACCTGTTCCGCAGTCTGTTCGCCGAGGGCGCTTTCAGCGCCGCGTTCGTCCCGCTCTTCGCCGGGACCATGGCCGAGCATGGTAAGGAGCCGGCGCGGATCTTCGCCGAAGATGCGCTCGCGGTGCTGCTCGCAGCACTTCTCGGCTTCGTTCTCCTCGGCGAGATCTTCATGCCCGCCGTCATGGACGTAATCGCCCCGGGCTTCAGACAGGAGCCGGAAAAGTTCGAGCTTGCCGTCGATCTCGC
>DATEQL010000136.1:0-2521 GCA_035272665.1 Allostellaceae bacterium | reverse complement strand
GAAGTCCGGCGAGATTGCCTGCCCCGAATGTGGTCAAACGGCTGTCGAGAAAGCGGTAATGGCGCCGCGGCTCGGCCGATCGAGGGAAACTTCTCCGCCGATCTCACCGGCGCAATTTCGCGCGGCGCTGATCGAGATGCGGCGGCAGGTCGAGAACCATTGCGATTACGTCGGCGAGCGCTTTGCCGAAGAAGCCCGGCGCATCCACTATGGGGAAATCGATCCGCACGGCATCTACGGCGAGGCCAGCGAAGAAGAGTCGCGAGAACTTACGGATGAGGGGATCAGCTTTGGCCGGATCCCCTGGGTCCCGCATACCGACAGCTGAGAACATGTGAAGAAATCGCGCATGAACATATAATCGGCAAATTTTCCCCTCGCATTCCCGATTTCCCCCCTCGCATTCCCGGCAACAGCCGGGACCCATTACCCCGCCATTCGGAACTTCTAAAGCGATCGCGATACCCTCCCAGCGAGGATCGCTCATGCTGCGGCACGATGGGCCCCGGCGAAAGAGGGTGTAATCCAATCCCGAAAAATTCGGACCATCGCTAGAGTTTGTCCTGCCCCTGTGATAGAAGCCTATTAGTGGGGTACGGGGGATGGAATGAGCGAGGGGGTGCGGGTCATCGGTCCAGACCGAACTCAGCTGCGCTGGGATATGGTCGACTTGGACAGCCAATTGCCGGACGACCACCGGGCGCGGCTGGTTTGGGCGTTTGTCGAAGGCCTGGATCTGAGCCAGTTTTACGATCGGATCAAGGCGCGTGACGCGGTTGCCGGACGTCCGGCAACCGATCCGCGGGTGGTGCTGGCGGTTTGGCTCTATGCGACGCTGGAGGGGATCGGCTCGGCGCGGGCGATCGACCGCCTGTGTCAGCAGCACGCGGCCTATCGCTGGCTGTGCGGGGGTGCGCCGATCAATCACGATCTGCTGGCGGCGTTTCGCCGCGAGAATGCGGCATTGTTGGATCGCCTGCTGACCCAGAGCGTGACCGGACTGATCGTCGAAAAACTGATCACCTTGGAAGAGCTGATGATCGACGGCACCAAGGTGCGTGCCTATGCGGGCCGCGGCTCGCTGTGCAAGCGCAAGCGGCTGGAGCGCATCGAGCAGGCGGTGGCGGAACGGGTGGCAGAGCTGAAGAGCGAACTCGACACGGATCCCGCGGAGCCGGAGCGGCAGCGCAAGAAGAGGGCCTTGCAAGCGGCGGAACAGCGGGCCCAGCGGGTTGAGCGGGCGCGGCAGAAACTGGCGGAGTTGGAGCAGGAGAAGGCGGCGCGGGCCAAAACGCATCCCACGGAGGAAGCCGAAAAGAGCGAACCCAAAGTCTCGGTCAGCGACCCCGAGGTACGCTCGATGCGGCTGGCCGACGGTGCGGTAGCACCAGCCTGGAACGTGCAAGTGGCGACTGCCGAGGGCTTTGTCGTCGCGATCGATCCGACCGATCGACGCAAGGACAGCGGCTTGGCGCCGGGATTGGTGGCGACAGTTGCCGAGCGCTGCGGTCGGGCGCCGCAACGGCTGCTGGCCGATACCACGGCGATGACCCGGGAGGACATCGTCACACTGGCCCAGCAACACCCCGATATGACGGTCTATAGCCCGCCGGCACCGGAGCGTTCGGAGGTCAAGGCCTCGACGCTGCGCGCGCGGCGCTCGAAACGGCGCCGCGAGCCGCCGGCTGTCATGGCGTGGCGAGCGCGAATGGCGAGTGAGGAAGGCCAAGAGGTCTACCGCCGACGCAAGCTGACCGAACGGGCGCACGGCATTATCAAAAACCGCGGAATGACGCGCTTTCTCGTGCATGGTCGGGAAAAAGTCCGCGCGGTCTGTCTGCTGCAGGCACTGGCACTCAACCTGTCTTGGGCTGATACGCTGCGCCGCCGCATTGCCGCGGCGGTGGCAATGGCGATACCAGCGACCGCATGACCGCAGCCGGACGCCCGAGATGCGCCCTCCTCATGGACGGCGCCCCCTCAATGGCATTCACCGCGTCACCGCCCAATCTATCTGCCAAATCTCCAACGATCACCTGCGTCCTGAGGTTGAGTTCTTTCCCAACGAACACGTTCCTTCAAAAAGCGGGATTGGATTACACCCTCATTACCCGGCTTCGTCGCTACTATGAGTGCTGTGACTCCTGCTGGGGGGCTGGCCTTGCGGCTTCTGAACCCTCTTGCATCCCATGCAGGTCTCCTGGCTTCACACAATCCGCCTTCCGAGCCCTCCGTCTCCAACCACCGACCCGCTCCCGTGGTCGCTTTCGCACCTAACCCCTCAGCGCCCCGGGCTTCCTCTGCTCGCGCACAGGTCTGGGCTTCACCTTTGGACCGCAGGCTCGCCAGACGGTACGGCCGAATCGAGTTTCTCAACGTACGGATGACTCCTTCGCCTCCTGTTGCTCTCCACCCCGCCTCACGGCGACGCAGTTACATTCGGCTACAGGCCGGTGTAGGCATACCTGGAGAGGACTTGCACCTCCCTGACAGATTGCGCTTGCCCGCGCACGGCCCCCGC
>DATEQL010000135.1:0-8623 GCA_035272665.1 Allostellaceae bacterium | reverse complement strand
GGACCATACGCATCTCGGGCGCGTACCGCATCACGTCGTGATCATAACCAGCATATTGCTGCCTACCGGATTTATACCAGCGGTATGACGTTCAGCGGTTCCCAAGGCGTGCCATCGGCGTGCTTAACGAGCAGGTCGTATAGGTCACCCTTAGGGCCGCAGTTGTTGTCAACCGTTTTCCTCAGAAACCCCTTAGCCTTCAGGTTTTCGTAGCGGCTTCTCACCAGCGTTTGCTCCGTCTTCCCATCGATGAAGAACAGCGTTAACGGGCTCGGTGAATTGGACCCGCGGCGGCGCTCGAAACTCTGAAGCCAATCGGCGCTGTACCGCTCGGCCAAGATTCAGAGGGCCATGAAGAGAGCTCGCATCGCCAATTGTGGCGGATTTCGTCGGCGCTAGCCCACTCCCGCAAGACCGGATAGGCTTCTCCCCCTCGCGCGCCGGACAACACTCGCTGGTCTTGGCGCGTAGGGTCCAAGCCGGGAGATCCCATGCGTATCCGCCGAATTACGATTTCGGTAACGTTCGCCGCCGGGCTCGCCACTCTGCCGATCTCGACCGCCGAGGCGCAATCCTATCCCCCGCGATACTATCCGCCCTGCTCGCCGTTTCCACTGGAGTGGCCGTTCTGCGTGGCGGGCGCCGTGCTCGGTATCGCCGCAACAATCGTCACCGCGCCGATCCGGCTGCTCACGGGGGCGCCGCCCTTCGGCTATTACGGACCGCCCTATTACCCACCGCCGCCCTATTACCCACCGGGATATTACGCGCCACCGAATTATTCTGGGCCACGCTGAGCCCACCCGTCTCGCGGCGCTGGTATAACGGGGGCTGCAGCGGCGGCAATCGTGAGCGGATAGAAAGGGCGTTCCCCCAGATCGAGCCCTGAGGACCCCACGCGCGGCAACCTCCCATCGCACAGGGGCAAAGTTGCAAGGGAGCATCCCCAGGCGCGATCTCCGTTGACGAGGGCCGCGAGCTTTCTTAGAACGTTCCAGGAACAGGCACTTTCGAATGCTGCCCCTATACCCGGCGCGGATTGAGGATCTCGGGCGGGGCGACCTCGTCAAGGTCGATTGCGCCGCCTGCCATCACGTCGCGCTGCTGACGCCGGAGTTCCTGCAATGGCTCGGGCTCAGCCCTCAGGCCAAGGTGCTCGATCTCAAGTGGCGCGTCAGGTGCCGCGGATGCGGAGCGAGGGGGCGAGCCGTCGTTTCGATCAGGTGGGGGCGCGAGGGCGGGTCACCGATGAAGGCCGCTGCTAGTGGGGGATGGTATCCGCGGCTGATCGCCCGCTTGGGGTGGTGAGGCGACCTTCGCCGGAGGACCCGCCAACGGCGAGGTAGCGCCGTTTCCGGTCGTTCGCGGACTCGCGAAACATCACGCGGGTTCACCCTGAAGCCGACGTTCGTGATCCCATCACCGTGAGCGCAGTGCTTGCCGCAAGTCTTTACTGTGTGCGCCTCTTACACAACCCTGTGGAGCGATCCACGATTCGGGTATGATCGACGGCAGAGCACGGCCGAACGAGGTCGCCAATGAGCACGCCCGACCGTGCGTTTGGCCAATCTTCAACAGACCATCGATGATCTTGAGTGCCAACTTGCTGCGCCAGAGGGCAGAGCGCGACGAGGCACTCGCCCCGGAGACTGCCGGAGCCGAGCTGCTCCAGATCATCAATTCGGGAAACCGGATGAGGCGGCGCGAACTTTTCGGGGTTGTCGCCGGTGCGGTGATCCTGCTGCCGGTCGCGAGCCTCGATCAGCACCTCGACCGGGTCTCGCATGTCGGGGTGTTGATGGGATTTGCCGAGAACCGTCCGGAAGCTCAGGAATACGTAGCGGCCTTTGCGAAGGCGCTGGAGGGGTACGGGTGGCTTGAAGGCAAGAACCTCCGGATCGACTACCGCTACTTCCCGGCAACGGATCCAACTCTCTTCGACAGGAATGCAGCCGAGTTGGTCGCGATGTCGCCGGAGGTAATTCTGGCAAGCACCACGCCGGCGCTCCGCGCACTGCGCCAGCAGACACGCACAATACCGGTCGTTTTTGTACAAGTGAGCGATCCCGTGGGCCAAGGCTTCATTGAAAGCCTCGCGCGGCCGGGCGGTAACATCACGGGATTCAGCGCCTATGACGGGGAACTTGCGGGAAAATGGGTGCAAATGCTCAAGGAGGTCGCGCCGGGCGTTACCCGGGTCGCCGTCATCTTCAATCCAGACACAGCGCCTCACGCCCGATTGCTCAACCCCGCCATCGCGACCGCTGCCCCATCTCTGGGGATGACCGCGACGTTTGCTCCGGTTCACGACGACGCCGGGGTCGAATCCGCGATCGCCGCGGTGGCGCGCGAGCCGGGTGGGGGTGTGATCGCCTTGCCGGATAGTTTCAATGCATTGCATCGCGATGCGATCCTCGCGGCGGCCGCCCGCCACCACTTGCCGCTGTTTGGCGTGGATGATTTCTTCGCCAGGGCGGGTGCCGTGATGTCCTACTCAGTCGACTTAGTCCGGGTGCACGCACAGGCGGCCTCGTACATCGACCGCATCCTCAGGGGCAGCAAACCAGCCGATCTGCCGGTTCAGCAACCGACAAAATATTCGCTAATCATTAATGTAAAGGTTGCCCAGGCGCTCGGCCTAAGGGTGCCGCGGGCGCTGCTCGCGCTCGCCGACGAGGTCATCGAATAGGCAACCGAAACCCCCAAGAGTGAATGGCTGCTTTCCCTCTTCTCAAAGCGCTCAGCCCAGCCTTGGGCAATGACGCAAAAGGGGCAGGGAGAGCCGTTCCCGGCGCCAAGGCTGAGTACCCGAGTTGGGTCGAAACCGGGCGCGTCGATTTCAGCGAGGAACGGGTCTGAGGTGCCAAGCGTCCGATCTCATCCACTTGACGCCTGCGCTCCCCCAATTCACCTTGAACCGCAACACGCCACAGCCCTGATCTTGCCGGGCGTTTGGGCCACCCGACCGTAAGACGATCCGCCATGGCAGCCGCTACACCCCCGATGGCGCAACGGGAGCCGAGCGAAAGAGGGAGCGGCACAACTTCCCCGACGCCGCTCCCCCCACGGGCTTAGCCCGGCACGCCAAGCCAGGTTCGATCCTATCCACGCCGTGGGTCAACAAGCCGTCACTTGCACGGAGGACCGCGCTCGCCCTCGCCTCCAGCACCGGCCGGGCCGTTCCTCGGGGATTACGGGGTGATTTCTCGCTCATTTCAGAGGGGTTTCGGACGGGTTTCCGCCGCGCCCTGAGAGCCGCAGAATTCCTAGCCTCCGCGCGGCTATGTCTTTGATGGATAAGGAGCGGACGGGCGGAGCTGGGGGGTGGTATTTCGCCGGGTTCACGCCGGGCGCGCCTTGGCGTTAACTCTTTTAATCATTTCAAGCACATCTCTCGCCAGGGACCCGCG
Organism: Allostellaceae bacterium; assembly: GCA_035272665.1. Classification (GTDB taxonomy): domain Bacteria; phylum Pseudomonadota; class Alphaproteobacteria; order ATCC43930; family CGMCC-115725; genus AP-15. The sequence continues at coordinate 5,213 of DATEQL010000135.1, read as the reverse complement.
CACGCACTGAGACGCCCCCCGGTGGGGGGAACCCCCGCACCCCGGTCCATCCCGCCAGGCCGCAGAAATCCAGAGCGCTGGCGTCGCGATCCCCGATCCCTTCGCGCGCGCGCACGCGAGGGAGGTGCGGATGGGCGAGGCGACTGCCGGAGCGGAACGGGGCGTGCTCGCGCTCGAAATCAGTCGCTGTTCTTCCGTGGGGCTTCCGCAACGGAAAAGGGCCTAGCCGGTTTATCAGCTAAGCCCTTGTTTTAACTGGTGGAGCCAACCGGGATCGAACCGGTGACCTCTACAATGCCATTGTAGCGCTCTCCCAGCTGAGCTATGGCCCCACAGCTGATGCGCTCCGCGAAGTTAGGAACGGAGAGCGACGGCGGCAAGCAAAAAATCCGTTAAGCGGCTTGCCGTTCCCTCGCCGCGACCGGCTACGCGACGTGGTTGCACTCGCGCAACCACGCCCGAGGCTCGACCCGGAGGTCTGTCGGAATCGGCGCAAGCGGGTGCTCGCCCCCGAACTCAATGCTCCTCCTCCTCGACGTTCTCGATCACCTCGGCCATGTCGTCCTCGTCCTCACCGAGTTCGGAGGCATCCTCGAGGAGCTCCTCGTCCTCCTCTTCAGCTTCTTCGAGGGGGACTGCTTCCTCTTCCTCCTCCACGGCCTCGGTCTCCTCGGTCTCGAGATCGGCATCGACCTCTTCCGCTCCGACGGGCTCGAGCTCCTTCTCGACCGGCGGGGCGGGGCGAGCGCGGCGCGATTTCAGAAACGCCTCCGGGTCGTAGGGCGTGCTGCATTTCGGGCAGATCACGGGCTCGCGCAGCAAATCGTAGTAGCGCGTTCCGCAACCCGGACAGATCCGCTTGGTGCCCCATTCGGGTTTGGCCACACTTCGCTCCATCGAAGCTTCGTCAAATCGATTCGGCGCCCATTGCCACAGGGGCGTCACCCTGTCAAAACCTAACCGACGAAGACATATCGCCGAGGCGTCGCGCCGCCGAGCATCGGCATATGGGCCGATGGCGACGCGGCCGCAACCGCTCCATCCGCTAACCGGGCGTCTACCGATGGCCAACGACTTCTCGCCCCGCTCTCCCGCGCCGCTGACTGCCTCACGGCCACGCACGCCGCTTGGCGGCAGTATCCGAGTCCCGGGCGACAAGTCGATCTCACACCGCGCGCTGATGCTGAGCGCGCTCGCCGTCGGTCGCACCGAGATTTCGGGCCTGCTCGAGGGCGAGGACGTGTTGGCGACCGCCGCGGCGCTGGGCGCGCTCGGCGCGCACGCTGCTCCGGCGGGCGGCGGGCGATGGACGGTGGACGGGGTCGGGATCGGCGGGCTCGCTGAGCCGGAGGACCTCCTCGATCTGGGCAATTCCGGCACCGCGGCCCGCCTCCTCCTCGGCATCCTCGCCACCCACCCGATCACTGCCTTCGTCACCGGGGACGCCTCGCTGCGGCGGCGGCCGATGGGCCGCGTCGTCGAGCCCTTGAGCCGTTTCGGCGCCCACTTTGTGACGCGGGAAGGCTCCCGCCTGCCGCTCGCCGTTAGCGGTGCGGTCAACCCGGTGCCGATCGAATATCGGCTTCCGGTGCCGTCGGCGCAGGTCAAATCCGCGGTGCTGCTCGCCGGGCTCAACACCCCCGGGGCCACCACAGTGACCGAGCCACAGCCGACCCGCGACCATACCGAGCGAATGCTACGTCATTTCGGCGCGACGGTTGAAATCGAGTCCGCCGAAGGCGGCGGCAAGCGCGTCACCGTCGAGGGCTACCCGGAGCTCGCCGCGGTGGCGATCGCCGTACCGGGCGACCCTTCCTCGGCAGCCTTTCCACTGATCGCGGCGCTGATCGTTCCGGGCTCGGAAGTCACGATCGAGAGCGTCGGTGTCAACCCATTGCGCACTGGGCTCTTCGAATGTCTGCGCGAGATGGGGGCTGACTTCGCCTTGCTGAACGAACGCGACGAGGGGGGCGAGCCGGTCGCCGATCTGCGCGCTCGCGCCGGGATTTTGACCGGCGCAGACATCCCCGCGGAGCGGGCGCCGCGGATGATCGACGAATACCCGATCCTCTCGGTCGCCGCCGCCTGCGCCCGCGGTCGCACGGTCATGCGCGGGCTCGCCGAGCTCCGCGTCAAGGAAAGCGACCGTCTCTCGGCGATCGCGAGCGGTCTCGACAGTTGCGGCGTGCGCGTCGCGGTCGATGGCGACACCCTGACTGTCGAGGGTGGAGGCGGGCCGCCCGAGGGCGGCGCGCTGATTGCAAGCCAGCTCGACCATCGGATCGCAATGGCGTTTCTCGTCCTCGGCCTGGCGACGCGCCTGCCGGTGCGCATCGACGATGCTGCGCCGATCGCCAGCAGCTTTCCGGGATTTCTCGCGCTGATGAACAGGCTAGGCGCCGCGATCAGGGCGGAGTGAACGGCGCTCTGCTCCTCACCCCGACCCTCTCCCCGCAAGCGGGGCGAGGGAGCAAGCATTCCCCTCGCGCCGCATCAGCGAGGAGAGAGAGGGACCCGCGTCCGCGGGAGGCTGACGGGTCGCGCCCGTTCGTCGTGGCGATCGACGGACCGGCGGCCTCCGGCAAGGGCACGCTGGCACGCCGCCTCGCCGATCGCTTCGGCTTCGCTCACCTCGACACCGGCGCGCTTTACCGGGCGACGGCGTTTCTGGTCCTCGACCCGGGCGGCGACCCGGCCGATCCGGCGACGGCGGAAGCGGCGGCGCGCCGCATCGACCGGCAGTTGCTCGCCGATCCACGGCTGCGCGGCGAAGCGGTGGCGGCAGCGGCTTCAACGGTCGCTGCAATCCCGGCTGTCCGCCGTGCCCTGCTCGAACTGCAACGGAATTTCGCGGCACACCCTCCTGCGCCCGCCAAGGGTGCCGTTCTCGACGGCCGCGACATCGGCTCGGTCGTCTGCCCGGCAGCCGATGTAAAGCTCTTCATCACCGCCAGCGCTGCTGAGCGCGCCCGGCGCCGGGCCGAGGAGTTGCGGCAAGAAGGCGCCGCGGCTATATTTGAAGACGTCCTGGAGGATATGAAGGAACGCGACGCGCGCGACACCGAGCGTCGGGCTGCTCCGCTGATCGCAGCGCCCGACGCTGTTGTCATCGAAACGACGACGCTCGATGCCGATGCGGTGTTCGAGCGTGCCTACGGCTTTATCGCGCGCGCACTTAAGGAGAAGGAATGGAAGCAGTAGAATTACAAACCAGGGAGGCGCCCGCGAAGGAAAGTTTTGCGGCACTTCTCGATGAATCGCTGGGTGTCGCTAGCAGTCTCGAGGGCACCGTCGTCAAAGGTCGGGTCATCGCTGTCGAGAACGATGCGGTGCTGATCGATGTCGGCCTCAAATCGGAGGGCCGCGTGCCGCTGAAGGAGTTCGCCGCGGGAGGCGCCGAGCCCGAACTCCATGTCGGCGACACCGTCGAGGTCTACCTCGAACGGATGGAGGACAAAAACGGGGAGGCCCAGCTGTCGCGCGAGAAGGCGCGCCGCGAGGAGGCCTGGACCCAGCTGGATAAGAGCTTTCAGGCGAACGAGCGCGTGACCGGGGTTATCTTCGGCCGGGTCAAGGGCGGGTTTACGGTCGATCTCAACGGTGCCGTCGCTTTCCTACCGGGCAGCCAGGTCGACATCCGGCCGGTGCGCGACATCACCCCGCTCCTCGGATCACCACAACCGTTCCAGATCCTCAAGATGGACCGCTCGCGCGGCAACATCGTCGTGTCGCGTCGTGCCGTGCTCGAGGAAAGCCGCGCCGAGCAGCGCTCCGAGCTCGTAGCCAGCCTCAAGGAGGGCCAGATCCTCAACGGCGTGGTCAAGAACATCACCGACTATGGCGCCTTTGTCGATCTCGGCGGGGTCGACGGCCTGCTCCACGTCACCGACATCGCCTGGCGTCGCATCAACCACCCCTCGGAGGCGTTGAATATAGGCCAAACCGTCAAGGTCCAGGTCATTCGCTTCAATCCCGAGACGCAGCGCATCTCGCTCGGCATGAAGCAGCTCGAGGCCGATCCATGGGAGGGTGTGGATCTCAAATACCCGGCCGGCGCCAAATTCCGCGGCCGGGTCACCAACATCACCGATTACGGTGCCTTCGTCGAACTAGAGCCTGGGGTCGAAGGACTGGTCCACGTCTCGGAGATGAGCTGGACCAAGAAGAACGTTCACCCCGGCAAGATCGTCTCGACCAGCCAGGAGGTCGAGGTGGTGGTGCTCGATGTCGATCCCCAGAAGCGGCGGATCAGCCTCGGCCTGAAGCAGACTTTGGCCAATCCCTGGGAAGCCTTTGTCGAGGACCATCCCGTCGGCAGCGAGATCGAGGGCGAGGTTCGCAATACTACCGAGTTCGGCCTCTTCGTCGGCCTGCCCGGCGACATCGACGGCATGGTCCACCTCTCCGATATCGACTGGAACCGGCCGGGGGAGGAGGCCGTCAACAATTACCGCAAGGGAGAGGTGGTGCGTGTCAAGGTGCTCGACGTCGATGTCGAGAAAGAGCGCATAAGCCTTGGCATCAAACAGCTCGCGGCCGATCCCTTCGAGGCCGGCATGACCAAGCTGAAGAAGGGCGAGGTCGTCACCGGAACGATCGCTGCGGTAACCGACGGCGGCGTCGAGGTGACGATCGGCGATGGTGTGCCCGGCTTCATCCGCAAGTCGGAGCTGTCGCGCGATCGCGGCGAGCAGCGTCCGGACCGTTTCGCCGTCGGCGAAAAGGTCGATGCCAAGGTCACGGCCATCGACCGCACCACCCGCAAGGTGTCACTGTCGATCAAAGCTCGTGAGATGGACGAGGAGAAGCGGGCAATGGCCGAGTTCGGCTCTTCCGATTCGGGGGCCAGCCTCGGCGATATCCTCGGTGCCGCGATCAACCGCGCCCGCCGGCAAGGCGAGGCCGAGGAAAAGACCGAGGAAAAGACCGAGGAAAAGACCGAAGAAAAGAGCTGAGAGCGCTGCCGGTACCCTCACCCACATGGGCCCACACGGGTAAGGGTACCGGCGTCGGTCCCTTGACGGTTGCCGGAGGCTTTGGCACGCTGACGTCCTTGCCACATGAGCATGGGCGCGGCGATGACGAAATCGGAGCTCGTACAAAAGCTTGCCGAAGCCAATCCGCATTTGTACCAGCGCGATGTCGAGGTCATCGTAACGGCAATCTTCGACGAGATCGCAGCGGCGCTGGCCCGCGGCGACCGCGTCGAATTG
>DATEQL010000134.1:0-8996 GCA_035272665.1 Allostellaceae bacterium | reverse complement strand
GGGGTGATCACGTCTGGCCAGCTCGCCGACATCGTCATCTGGGACAATGACCCGCTGGCCGACATCACCGTTCTGCAGCGGCCAAACGAGATCTCGGCCATCATCAAGGACGGCAAGATCATCGACCGCGACGCGGCCGGTCTCCCCCAGCTGAGTGAGGAACCGGGCCGCGCCCGCATCGCTATTTAAGACCAGGCCCTACGTCGGCACGAAGCTTGCCGCGCGGTACGGAGCGAACACCAAAGCAGGCTCCTAAACCTCCCAAGCGGGGCGCTTCATGCTGCGCAAACTTCTCCCGGCGGTCATCGCCATCGCGGTGCTGCTCGGTACCACAACATCGCTCCCATCTTTTGGGCAAACTCTGCGCATTGCGATGACCGCGTCCGACATCCCGACCACCACCGGGCTTCCGAACAATGGCGGCGAGGGCTTTCGCTTTCTCGGCTTTCCGGCATTCGACGGGCTGATCGACTGGGATTTCACCCGGCCGGATCAAATCGCCGGGCTGACACCCGGTCTCGCAGCCTCGTGGAAGATCGATGAGGGTGATCATACGCGCTGGGTCTTTTCGTTGCGCGACGGCGTCACATTCCACGACGGTTCGGTGCTGACCGCCGACGCGGTGATCTGGAACCTCGACCGCTTCTACAACGAGAAATCGCCGCAATTCGATGCGCCGGCCTCGGCGATCGTGCGCTCGTTCGTCAACATGCTCGACCGCTATCAGAAGATCGACGACCACACGATCGCGATCTACACGAAGTCGCCGTTCAGCTTCTTCCCCTACATGGTCCCGACCATGCTGATGGTCAGCCCGACCGCTTGGGAGAAGGCTGGACGAAGCTGGACCGAATTCGGTAAAGCGCCGTCGGGGACGGGGCCATTCCGCATCACCAAGGTAGTGCCGGGCCAGTCCGTCGAAATGAGCCGCAACGAGAGCTACTGGGACAAGACCCGCATTCCGAAGCTCAGCAAGCTGATCGTGATCCCGATGCCGGAGGCGACGACTCGGCTCGCCTCGTTGCGGTCAGGCCAGGTCGACTGGATCGAGGTCCCCCCGCCCGACGCGATCCCCTCGCTCAAGGCAGCCGGGTTTCAGATCAGCCTGTGGCCATACCCGCATGTCTGGCCATATATCCTCAATGTTACCGAGGGTTCCAGCGTTTCGCGACCGACGGGTGCGCAGGGCGCTGAACTACGCGATCGATCGCGACGAGCTCGTCAAGTTCTTGAACGGCACGGCCAAGCCGGCTTATGGGGTCTACCCTCCGGAGAACCCCTATTTCGGCAACCCGGAGCAGCGCTACGGCCACGACCCGGAAAAGGCCAAGGCTCTCCTAGCCGAGGCCGGGTACGGCCCGGACCACCCGCTCGAGGCGAAAGTTATGATCTCGACGTCAGGCTCGGGGCAGATGGTGCCATTGCCGATGAACGAGATCCTGCAGCAGCAGGTGCAGGCAGTCGGCTTCAAGCTCGATTTCGACGTCGTCGACTGGGGAACGATGCTCGTCGTCAAGCGAACTGCACCGTCGGCGCCGGTCGCGCACGGGGTCGGTGCCCTGAACAACAGTCTCGGCTTCAGCGACCCGGCATCGATGTTCCGTTATTTCAGCAAAACAAGCTTCTCGCCGAACGGCATTAACTGGGGCCATTACGCTGACCCGCGGGTCGAGGGCCTGCTCACGCAAGCGCAGCAAAGTTTCGATTCCGAGCAGCAGATCGAGCTGCTGGCTCAGGCTCATGCCATCGTCGTCGACGAAGCGGCGTGGGCCTTCATCGTGCACGATCTGAACCCGCGGGCGATGTCGCCCAAGGTCAAAGGCTTCCAACCGGCGCAGAGCTGGTACCAGGACTTCACGCGGGTCACGGTGGAGTGACCGTTCGACCCTTGTCGGGGTTGGCATACCGCTTGCTCGGGCATGATCGCCATGGCCCGCTTCATCCTGCTGCGCCTGCTGCACACCGTCCTAATCTTGTTCGGTGTCTCGATTGTCGCCTTCGGCCTGATCCATCTGATTCCCGGCAACCCGCTCGATATTCTGTTGCCTCCCGAGGCGCCAAAGGAGGTCGTCGAACGGCTCAAGGTCGAGTTCGGCTTCGATAAACCGCTCTATGTACAGTACCTCGCCTGGCTCGGCCGGGTGCTGAGCGGCAATCTCGGCACCTCGGTGTTTACCGGGCTGCAGGTCACCGGCGAGCTCCTAAATGCGCTCGGCAACACACTTGTCCTGGCGGTACCGGCGGCATTGCTCGGGTTTTCGCTCGGCACCACGCTCGGCACGCTCGCCGCCTTTAACCACGGAAAGGCGTTGGACAAGGTTTTCTCGGTCATCGCTATCCTCGGACTCAGCATGCCGCATTACTGGCTCGGCATTGCGCTCGTCGTCGTGTTCGCAGTCATTTGGCCCGTGCTCCCCGCGGCCGGCATGGGTGGGACCGGCGGATTGCCGACGAGCTGGGAGGAGCTTCGCTGTCTGGTTCTGCCGGTGGTGACCCTGTCGATGATCCCGATGGGCGTCATCGGCCGGCTGGTGCGCTCGACGGTGCTCGAAGTCATCAGCCAGGAATTCCCGACGGCGCTCGAGGCCAAAGGGCTGCGCCGGGGCCGAATCGTCTTTCACGTGTTGAAGAACGCGGCTCCGCCGGCGCTCGCGGTCATGGGCCTGCAGCTCGGCTATCTGGTCGGCGGCTCGATCCTCGTCGAGACCGTGTTCAACTGGCCCGGCTCCGGCCAGTTCATGAACCTGGCGATCTTCCGCCGGGACATCCCGGTGCTGCAGGGCACCGTCGTCGTGCTCGCCTCCTTCTTCGTGCTGATCAACCTGATGGTCGATGTGGTTCAGGCGCTGATCGACCCGCGCATGCGGCGATAACCGCCATGGTCGAGATCGCCGCCGCACAGCCCTTATTGGCGCTCGACGAGCCGCAAGGCGCCGAGCCGCGCAGCTATTGGACTACGGTCGCCGATCGCCTGCGGCGCGACAGGGTGACGATCGGCGTGGCGATCGTGCTATTGCTGATCATCGCGCTCGCTATTTTCGCGCCATGGGCGGCGACCCACGACCCGCTGCAGGGCAGCGTGCTGGGGCGCCTCAAACCGGTGGGGACGCCGGGTCACCTGCTCGGCACCGACGAGACCGGGCGGGATATCTGGTCCCGTCTCGTCTATGGCGGCCGGCTGTCGCTGATATGCGGCATCACCCCGGTGCTACTGGCGACCCTGATGGGCGGCACGTTGGGCCTTGTTGCCGGCATCGGCAGCCGTGTCATCAACATGCTGGTGATGCGCGTTGTCGATGTATTCTACGCCTTCCCGTCGGTGCTGCTCGCAATTGCGATCTGCGGCGTCATCGGCGCGGGCATCGGCAACACGATCCTCTCGCTGACGATCGTCTTCATCGCGCCGATCGTGCGGGTCACCGAGAGCCTTGCGACCCAGGTCAAGAGCCGCGACTTCGTCGAGGCGGCGCGGGCGAGTGCCGCGCCATTGCCGGCAATCATCCGCCAGCAGATCCTGCCCAATGTGCTCGGCGGCATGCTGGTCTACGCGACGAGCCTTGTCAGCATCAGCATCATTATCTCCGCCGGCCTCTCCTTTCTCGGGCTCGGCGTGACCCCGCCCAATCCGGAGTGGGGACTGATGCTGAACGCGCTGCGCCAGGCGATCTTTGTCAATCCGGTGGTAGCCGCACTGCCGGGGGTGGCGATCCTGATTACCTCACTGTGCTTCAACCTCTTGAGCGACGGACTGCGCAGCGCGATGGACATCAAGCTGCCGTCATGAGCGAGCCCGATCGGCCGACCGACCGGCGCGATCGTGGTGGGCCGTCGCAGCCGCTGCTGCTGGTACGCGGCTTGAAAAAGCATTTCCCGGCAAAGGGCCGCTTATTTGGCGGCCGCCGTGAGATGGTACAGGCCGTCGACGGCGTCTCTTTCAGCCTGATGAAGGGCACCACGCTCGGCGTCGTCGGCGAGTCCGGCTGCGGCAAATCGACGACCGCGCGGCTGCTCTTGCACCTGATAGAGCCCGACGCCGGCGAGATCGTCTTCGACGGTGACGGCGTCGGCGATCCGCATGGGATCAGCGTGCGCGAGCTGCGGCTGCAGATGCAGATGGTGTTCCAGGACAGCTACTCATCGTTGAACCCGCGCGCCACGGTCGGCGACATCATCGCCTTTGGTCCGCGCACTGCCAAAGGCCTGGCGCGGCAGGCGGCGCGCGAGCGGGCCGAGCGCTTGCTCGACCAAGTCGGGCTGGGTCCGGTCTTGTTCGCCCGCCGTTACCCGCACGAGCTGTCTGGCGGGCAGCGGCAGCGGGTCAACATCGCCCGCGCGCTGGCGCTCGAGCCGCGGCTCCTGATCCTCGACGAGGCGGTCTCGGCGCTCGACAAATCGGTCGAGGCGCAGATCTTGAACCTGCTTGCCCTCTGCGGCGCGAGCTCAACCTGACCTACCTCTTCATCTCGCACGATCTCAACGTCGTGCGGCATGTCAGCAACCGTGTCGTCGTCATGTATCTCGGCCGCATTGTCGAGGCCGGCGAGGTGGGGGCTATCTTTCGCCGGCCGAGCCATCCCTACACGCAGGCTCTGCTGCGAGCGATGCCCAGCATGGATCCGGACCGCCGCACCGAGGCTTCGCCGCTAAGTGGCGACCCACCCAACCCGATCAACCCGCCTTCAGGCTGCCGCTTCCGCACCCGCTGCGCGTTTGCGGAGGCGGTCTGCGCGCGGGTGGCGCCAAACCTTGAAGCGATCGGCAGCGACCACGAGGTCGCCTGTCACATGATGGTCCCCGGCTCCGGCCACAGCCGCGCCGACACGATGAGCCAGGCGGATGACTGAGCGGCCTGCGGTCGAGGTCGCTGATTTTGCCGTCCGGTTTTGCCAGCGCGAGCGCACGATCCACGCGGTCAACGGGGTCAGCTTCCGCCTCGCCCGCGGCGAAGTGCTGGGCATTCTCGGCGAGTCGGGTTCGGGTAAAAGCGTGACCTTGCGCGCCCTGATGCGGCTGCTGCCGGCGAATTGCGAGATCGACGGCCGCGTCACGATCAACGGCGAGGACATCACGGAGGCGCCGAGAGCGCGGCTCGAGCAGCTGCGCGGCAGTCGCGTGGCGATGATCTTTCAGGAACCGGCGACCGCACTCGATCCGGTCTTCACGATCGGCGAGCAGATCGCCGAGACGATCCTGCGCCATGAAGCCGTTAGCCGCCGCCAAGCTCGGCAACGGGCGCTCGAGCTGTTGGAGCGGGTGCAGATCCCGTCCGCCCGCCGCCGCCTCGACTCCTATCCGCACGAGATGTCCGGGGGTATGCGCCAGCGCGCGATGATCGCACTCGCGCTGTCGTGCAACCCGAGCGTGCTGCTCGCCGACGAACCAACGACCGCGCTCGATGTGACGGTCCAGATCCAGATCCTGCTGCTCTTGCGCGAACTGCAGCGCGAGCTGGGCATGGCGGTGATCTTTGTCACGCACGATGTCGGCGCCGCCGTCGAGGTCAGCGATCGCCTCGCGGTCATGTATGCTGGCCGCTTCGTCGAGACCGGTACTGCGCGCGATGTACTCAAGCGGCGCGCACACCCCTATACCGAAGGCCTGCTCGCGGCGAATCTGCACGGCGCCGAGCCAGGCGCGCGGCTCATGACGATCCCGGGATCGCCGCCGAACCTTGCGGCACTGCCCCAGGGCTGCAGCTTCGCTCCACGTTGCGCCTATGCGCTCGATGTCTGCGGTACGGCCGATCCGCGGCCCGTCGCGTGCGGCGACGGGCACATCGCTCGGTGCCACCGGGTCGAGGAGCGGCTGAAGGTTTTGCCTGAGCGCCGCGGTTGATCGCTGGCACTGATCTTGCGGTGTGCGAATGAACAACTGGAGGGATCGCCGTGTCCGAGAAAACCAAGTCTCGCTGCCGTCCTATGGTAGGGTGGCTGGCGGTTGTCGCTTTTCTGAGCATTGTGCCGTTCGGCGGGGCATCGGCAGACAAAGTGATGCGGGTCGGCATGACCGCATCCGACCCGCCGACTACCGGCGGCATCCCGAACAATGGCGGCGAAGGCTTCCGCTTCCTCGGCTATCCCGCCTTCGACGCATTGGTCAACTGGGACTTCAAGCACACCGACCAGACCGCCGACGTGACACCCGGGCTCGCAACGAGCTGGGAGATCGACGAGGCCGACCATACGCGCTGGATCTTTCATCTGCGCCGCGGCGTCAAATTTCACGACGGCAGTGATTTCAACGCCGACGCGGTCATCTTTACCTTGGGACGGATCTACGACGACAAGTCGCCCCAATTCGACCCGACGTCATCGCCGATCGTACGCGCCGTTGTCAGCATGGTGCAGCGCTGGGAAAAGATTGACGATTACACGGTCGCGATCTCTACGAACGTGCCGTTCAGTCATTTCCCCTATTTGGTCACCCGCATTTTGATCGTCAGCCCGACGGCCTGGGAGAAGGCCGGACGCAACTGGACCGAGTTTGCCAAGGCGCCGGCCGGGACCGGCCCGTTCAAGATCACCAAGGTCACGCCGCGGGTCAGCGTCGAGATGTCACGCAATCCCGATTATTGGGATCCGGATCGGATCCCGAAGCTCGATCGGATGGTCGTGATGCCGATGCCCGAGGCGAATACGCGTGTCTCGGCACTGCGTGCGGGTCAGGTCGACTGGATCGAAGTCCCACCCTCCGATGCGATTGACAGCTTGAAGGCGGCAGGCTTTCAGATCAGCCTATGGCCCTATCCGCATACATGGCCCTATGTCCTCAACGTGACCGGGCAGTCGCCATTTCGTGACAAGCTTGTGCGGCAGGCGGCGAATTACGCCGTCGATCGCGAGGGGCTCGTCAAGCTGTTGAACGGCACCGCTACCCCAGCCCCCGGCCTCTATCCGGCCGAGCATCCGGTCTTTGGCGAGCCAAAGAACCGCTACACTTACGATCCGGAGAAGGCGAAAGCGCTGCTGAAGGAAGCCGGGTATACCGGGTCGGTCAAGGCCAAGATTATGATCTCGACCTCCGGTTCCGGACAGATGATGCCGCTGCCGATGAATGAGTTTCTGCAGCAGAGCATGAAGGTGGGCGGGTTCGATCTTGATTTCGAGGTCGTCGAGTGGGGTGCGATGCTACTCGGCTATCGCAGCGCTCCGGACGCTCCAGGATCGAAAGGCGTTGACGCGCTAAACATCAGCCTCAGCTATACCGACCCGTCTTCGATGTTCCGCTACTGGCACAGCAGCAGCTACTCGCCGACCAACCAGAACTGGGGTCACTGGTCCACGCCGCAGCTTGATGCCTTGCTGCTGCAGGCGCAGGAAACTTTCGATCCGGCGGTACGCGACAGGATACTCGCCGAGACGCACGCGCTGGTCGTCGACGAGGCGCCGTGGGTATGGATCGTACATGACCTCAACCCGCGCGCCATGTCTCCCAAGGTCAAGGGCTTCCATCCAGCGCAGAGCTGGGCCCAGGACTTCACCAGCATCAGCATGGAGTAAGCAAGCTCGCCGGCGGATCCTCCGGCAACGGCGGATCTTTGTCTGGGCGGCGCAACCGCCTATTCGGCCGCCGCTTGCATTGCCGCCGGCTCGACGCGGGCGGCGCAGAATTTGTATTCGGGGATCTTGCCGAACGGGTCGAGCTGCGGGTTGGTCAGCACATTGGCGGCGGCTTCGGCGTAGCAGAACGGGATGAACACCTGGCCCGGCGCGACATTGCTGTCGGCGCGCGCCTTCAATTCGATCACGCCGCGGCGGGTGGTGACGCGTACCGGCTCGCCGGCGGCGATGCCGAGCCGCCGCAGTTCCAGTGGCGAGAGGCTGGCGACCGCCTCGGGCTCGATCTCGTCGAGCACGCTCGCCCGCCGGGTCATTGCGCCCGTGTGCCAGTGCTCGAGCTGGCGGCCGGTGGTCAATACCATGGGATATTCCTCGTCCGGCTCCTCGGCCGGCGGGATGATCGCCGCCGGCACCAGCTTGGCGCGGCCGCTCGGGGTTGGGAATCCGTCGCCAAAGACGATCTCGTTGCCGGGCTGATCCGGGGCGTCGCACGGATAGGTCACCGAGCTCTCGCGTTCGAGCCGCTCCCAGGTGATGTTGTCGAGCGACGGCATCGCCAATTTCATCTCGGCAAATACCTCGCGCGGGTGGGTGTAGGACCAGTCGAGCCCGATGCGACGCGCGATCTCTTGAATGATCCACCAATCGAGCCGCGCATTGCCGGGCAATGGCAGAGCGGCCCGGCCCATCTGCACCTGGCGGTTGGTGTTGGAGACCGTGCCGTCCTTCTCCGGCCAGGCTGAGGCCGGCAACACGACATCGGCGTATTTTGCAGTCTCGGTCAGGAAGATGTCCTGCACCACGAGATGTTCGAGATGGGCAAGTGCCTCGCGGGCGTGCTGGACATCGGGGTCTGACATCGCCGGGTTCTCGCCCATGATGTACATGCCCTTGATCTCGTCTCGATGCACCGCGTCCATGATCTCGACGACGGTCAACCCACGTTTGTCGTCGAGCGGGGTCTGCCACAGTGCCTCGAATTTCGCCTGAACCGCCGGGTTCTCGACCGACTGGTAGTCGGGATAGACCATCGGGATCAGCCCCGCATCCGAGGCGCCTTGCACGTTGTTCTGGCCGCGCAGAGGATGCAACCCGGTGCCTGGCCGGCCGACCTGCCCGGTCACCATCGCCAGCGCGATCAGGCAGCGCGCGTTGTCGGTGCCGTGGGTGTGCTGCGAGATTCCCATGCCCCAGAAGATGATCGCCCGCTCGGCACGGGCATAGGTGCGGGCGACGTAACGCAGGGTCGCGGCGTCGATGCCGCAAATCGGCGCCATCTTCTCCGGGCTGTAATCCCTGATGTGCTCGCACAGCTTCTCATAATCCTCGGTGTGCGCCTGGATGTACTGGCGGTCGGTAAGACCCTCCTCGATGATCGTGTGGAGGAAGGCGTTGAGCATCGCCACGTCGCGGCCCGGGGTGAACCTCAAGGTCTGC
>DATEQL010000133.1:0-25225 GCA_035272665.1 Allostellaceae bacterium | reverse complement strand
GCTGCGGGTGGGGCGCGATAACGAGACCTTGACGGTCCGCGTCCTATCGGTCGACCGGACCCAGTTCTGGAAAGCGCCTAAGCTGCACTGATCGTCCGACCGCCGGGAGCAGGTCCGGGGCGGGCATGCCACAGCCGCAATCGGCGGCTCGATGTGATGATCGGGTTCGCCAAGCTCCTGTCTCGAATGCCGGATGACGCAAGCTTCCTGCGACGGCTCGTCGCGCGGCCGCGGATGCCGCGGTTACGCCGGCAGCCGCTATGCCGGGCACAGCACGGGCGTCAGTTTGGAAACCGGGTCCGGCTATGCTTCGAGCCAGCCATCCGGGACGAAAGGCGGCGATTGGGCGTTGATCTCGCTCGCCACGAGGCTCGGCTCGACTGATCGCGTCTTGCCGATGACAGGGAAGGTGCCGGAGGTCGGCAGCGCCATCATGCTCGGTGGCTACCAGCAAGATCATCCGCTGGTTTTGATGGCGGATCCCGAGTGCCGCATCGTCGGACGCACGACCGATGGCGACGGCCGGCAGCCGTTGCGGCATGATTGCGCAGGAACCAGAGGCGACAGCGGCGCGCCTTTGCCAATCGAGCAAGGCGGCAAATGGTACGTCGCCGGGGTTCCCGAGGCCGCCGAAGGCGCCGCCGCGGGCAGGCTCGCTGTCGTCCTCGACGAGGCCCGCAAGCGCCTTTGAAGAGAGCGCTGCGGTCGCGACGCCTCCGCCAGGTTGACATTTCACCAGCTTTTCTCCGATAGGAACGATCGTCTTTTATCCTAAGAAGGACGTTCCTTGACTGTCATCGCCGAGCGTCCGGCACCTGCCGGTGTGCAACCCAAGCATCTGAAGCGTCTGGAAGCCGAGTCGATCGGCATCATGCGCGAGGTAGTAGCGGAGTTCCGTAACCCGGTGATGCTTTATTCGATCGGCAAGGATTCGACTGTTATGGTGCATTTGGCGCGCAAGGCATTTTATCCCGCTAAGCCACCATTCCCGCTGCTGCACATCGATACCGGGTGGAAGTTCCGTGAGATGATCGCCTTCCGCGATGCAACTGCGCGTCGGCTGGAGCTCGATCTCTTGGTGCACACCAACGATGAGGGCACGGCGCGTGGGATCAGCCCGATCACCTCGGGGTCGGCGCTGCACACCGCAGTCATGAAGACCGAGGCCCTGAAGCAGGCGCTCAATCGCTACGGGTTCGACGCGGCATTTGGCGGGGCGCGGCGCGACGAGGAGAAGAGTCGCGCCAAGGAGCGCATCTTCTCGCTGCGCAGCGCCGGGCACGGCTGGAACCCGAAGAACCAGCGGCCGGAACTGTGGCGCCTCTATAACACGCGGCTGCGCGAGGCAGAGTCGATGCGAGTTTTTCCACTGTCCAACTGGACCGAGCGCGACGTCTGGGAATATATCGCCGCCGAGGACATCGCTGTCGTGCCGCTCTATTTCGCCGCGCTGCGGCCGGTGGTCAGCCGCAGTGGAGTGTGGATCATGGTCGACGACGAGCGCTTGCCGCTGGAGCCTGGCGAGCGCCCGCAAATGCGGTGCGTGCGGTTCCGCACCCTGGGATGCTATCCGCTAACCGGAGCGATCGAATCGACGGCGGCGACGGCCGCCGAGATCGTCGCGGAGTTGCGCCATACGCGCTGGTCGGAACGGCAGGGGCGCCTGATCGACACCGACGAGGAAGCGGCGATGGAACGCAAGAAGCGTGAGGGTTATTTTTGATGGTCGGAGGCGAGGGCGCTTGCCGACAGCGCGACAAGGATCTGCTGCGCTTTTTGACCTGCGGATCGGTCGACGACGGCAAGTCGACCCTGATCGGCCGGTTGCTTTACGATTGCGCGCTGATCCTCGACGACCAGCTGGCGGCGTTGCAGCGGGAGTCACGGCGGTTGGGCACAGCCGGCGAGGACATCGACTTTTCGCTGCTGCTGGATGGGCTGGAGGATGAGCGGCAGCAGCGTATAACAATCGATGTCGCCTATCGGTTTTTTGCGACCCCGGAACGCGCCTTTGTCGTTGCCGACACGCCGGGCCACGAACAATACACGCGCAACATGGCGACCGGTGCGTCGACCTCTGAACTCGCGGTGATCCTGGTGGACGCGCGCAAGGGCGTGCTGCCACAGACCAAGCGGCACGCCTTCATCTGCTCGCTGCTCGGGATTCGTCGGATCGTACTAGCCGTCAACAAAATGGATCTCGTCGGTTTCAAGGAAGGCTGCTTCGAGGAGATCGCCACTCGGTTTTCGGCCTTTGCCGCGGGTCTCGGCGGGACCTCGATCCGGGCGATCCCGCTGGCCGCGAAATCTGGCGACAACGTCACCGCGCGGTCGGCTCGGACGCCGTGGTATCGCGGACCAACCCTGCTCGAACACCTTCATTCGGTCGAGGTTTCCAACGGAGGCGGCCAGCGACCCTTCCGCTTTCCGGTGCAATGGGTCAACCGACCCAATGGCGAGTTCCGGGGTTATTGCGGGACCATCGCCTCGGGCAGGATCGCTCCCGGCGAAGAAGTGCTGATCGCGGGCTCCGGCCGTTGTGCTCGGGTCAAAGAGATCGTCACCTTTGAAGGCACGCTCGAATGCGCGCGGGCGGGCGATGCGGTCACTCTGACCTTGGAAAGCGAGATCGACATCGCCCGCGGCGATCTTCTCGCAGATCCCGGCGCGCCGCCCGAATTTGTCGACCAGTTCGCCGCTCATGTGATCTGGCTAAGCGAACACCCGCTCGTCCCCGGCCGCTCATACGTGATGAAGATCGGCACACGCACAGTGACGGCCACGGTGACCACCCTCAAGCACCGCATCGACGTCGACACCTTGGCGCATCTGGCGGACCGGACCTTGGAGCTGAACGAGGTCGGGTTCTGTAACCTTTCCACGAACGTCCCGGTGGCGTTTGATCCATATGAGGTCGATCGCGACACCGGCGCCTTCATCCTGATTGACCGCTTCACCAACGAGACGGCCGGGGCCGGGATGATCGCCTTTGGGCTGCGGCGGGCCAGCAACTTGCACTGGCAGACGCTAACGGTCGGGCGCGAGCAGCGCGCGGCGTTGAAAGAACAACGCGCCGCGGTGCTGTGGTTCACCGGATTGTCCGGGGCCGGCAAATCGACGATTGCCGACCTCGTCGAGAAGCAGCTTCTGGCATACGGGCGGCACACGATGCTGCTCGATGGCGACAACGTGCGTCACGGGCTCAACCGCGATCTCGGCTTCACCGACGCGGACCGGGTCGAAAACATCCGGCGCGTCGGCGAAGTCGCCAAGCTGATGACCGAGGCCGGGCTGATCGTGCTCTGCTCGTTCATCTCGCCGTTTCGAGCCGAACGGCGGATGGTGCGCGAATTGACGGCACCCACCGCCTTCCTGGAGATCTTTGTCGACACCCCGCTCGACGAATGCATCCGGCGCGATCCCAAGGGCCTTTATGCGAATGCCAAAGCCGGGCGGATTCCGCACTTCACCGGTATCGACTCGGCCTACGAGACGCCCGAGGCGCCGGAAATGCGTCTGACGACGATCGGCACGACACCCGAGAGGATCGCCGAACACGTTCTCGACGAACTGCGACACCGCGACATTATCTGAAGCGGTGAGCGTCGCATCTGACGCGGGCCCTTGCGTCGAGGACCGACCCGCGATGAATGGCCGTTCTGGCGCTGGACGCGCCAGCCGGCTGCAAGATACAGTTGTATGGGCAACTGTCGATTGCTGCATCTGCAGCAAATCTGCAGCAAAAACTCACCTTAAGGTTGAAATATCGTGTCGGGCGGGGGGCTGGCCGGATTGCTTGACCAGCCATTTTTCCCAACCGCTGCGCTGGCGCCGCCGGTTGGGATGAAATCTCACGAGCCATCGCACCTGCTTCCTCCATCGACACGCTCACCCGGCGCAGCTATCGGTTTTTACCGCAACAGAGCTGTGCGAGAGCCGCAAATGTTCCCCTCCAGCCTCCCGCGGCGGCAGCCGGCGCTCTCCGTTAGAGAAGCCGAGAAATTCGCCGAAAGGGGCCTTGCCGCGCTCGCCGCTCGACGAGGGAGGGGTCGCGGGAAGATCTTTCCCGAAGCGACCTTTGCTGTTTCTGCTGATATTTAGAGGAAATTATCAACGACCGGCGATCCTTCCCCGCATACATCCCGGACCGCCAGAGATGTCGCAACCTAAAGGACAGCCGGACAACAGAGGCACCTGATTCGCATGAAGTAATTATATTGCGTATACAAGAATTTGTCAATATGCAAACGTGACAAACGCAATATTTGCCCGACGCCCGGTAACGCGGTTGACGCGGGGCGGGGGCAGCTGCATCCAAACCGTTGCCGGGCGTGGCCATCGCTTCGTGGCGCTAATGACTCAGGCTGAACGCAAATCCGCTGACACGACTGAACCGGTCGAAGCGCCGACCGCATCGGTGGGCCGCGACGTGCTGGTCGAGCGTCGCCCGCTAACCGTGTTGGCAGGCAGCATCGTCGGCGTTCCCCCTTCGGCAACGGAACCAGATCCCGAAGAGCTGCTGGATACGATCGCGGCCCTTTACCGCGCTTGCACCAACGCCATCAAACGATACGACGGTTTCGTGACACATCTTCCCGACGATACTTTCCTCGCCTATTTCGGGTACCCGGCGGCACACGAAGATGATCCCGAGCGAGCGGTACGGGCGGGTCTAAACCTCTTTGACATAATCGACCGATTTGAATCACCGAGCCGCCTGCAAATCCGCATTGGTATAGCCACCGGGGTCGTCGTCATCGGCGATGCGATCGGTGAAGGAGAGGAAAGACAGCTTCGCGTCGTAGGCACCGCGCCGAGCTTAGCGACAAGACTGCAGCCGCTCGCCCCGCCGAATACAGTCCTGATCGCCGAGAACACACAGCGACAGATCGGCGCGTTCTTCGCGCTCGAGGACGCCGGATCGCAACTGCCAGGCCACCCGCCCCGGCGCGGCTTGGCGGGTGCTGAGCGAGCAGCGCGGCCTGGGCCGGTTCGAGGCGTTACGCTCCGGCGACACGCCGCTGGTCGGACGGGAAGACGAGATGGCTCAGCTCGACAGATTCTGGACCCGAGCAAAGGCCGGTGACGGGCATGCGGTGCTGCTCTCGGGCGAGCCTGGGGTCGGCAAATCGCGACTGGCGGCCGCGCTCGAAGAGCTCCGGAGAGACCGCGCGCGGTATCGGGCAGATGACAGACGGTCTCAGCATTCTACGTCAGCAGGGACCCCGAGCGCTGATGACCTTGGCCCATTGGCTGATGGCTGACGCCCACCTGATGGCGCATCATTATCGCGAAGGGCTGGAGGTGGCGCAGCCGCTCGATTTCGCGGACACAGGCGATCAGAGTTGGCTTGCCCGCCTCCATCATTTGCACGGAAAGCTCCTGTTGCACCCTCACGGCTCGGACGATGAGTCTGTCGAGGCCAGCATGCGGCAGGCAATCTCCCTGGCGCGGCGGCAGTGCGCCAAAGGATGGGAACTACCGGCGACCACGAGCCTCGCCCGCCTGTGGCTCGATCGGGGCCGCCGGAGCGAAGCCCGCGAGCTCCTCGCGCCCGATCTGGGCGCCGTCCGACCCCTTCGCAGCTATATATCGTCCCCAAATGGCGACGCGGCTCCATGCTATCGTGCAAGATCCGCAGTATCTCGATTTCGAGATTGGCGGTGGCGCGATACAGAAGGAAATGCCGCCCGCGGCGTCCGCCTCGCGCGACAAGCAGAGCGCGAAGTCCCGGCAAGATGTCGTCCCGGACTTTGGACCCGAGGACATCGGGGCCGGCCGCGAGTTCGCGCATGGCCAGGAGAAGCGACCGGCGATAAGCACGTGCGCGAGCCGCGCCGAACCGTTCTGCTGTCCAGCGCAGAATGCCAGCGAAATCTCGCTCGGCCTCGGCGCCCAGCCGAGGGCGCCACCGCCTTCTCGGCACGTGTTATGTTATCGTCCGCTGTGCCGGACGATCACTGTCTCACCCGCGTCGACCAAGTGACGTTCGAGCTCGGTGAAAGACTTAAACGACCTGTAATCGCCCCGTTCGAAGGCCTCGATCCCTATCTGAGCAGCTTGCCGCAATGCCTCCAGTCTGACGGCGTCCTCCGCCTCGCGCTGCTCGATGAGACGCAATCCCTCCCGCAAAACCTCGCTCGCGTTCTGATAGCGACCGGACCGGACGAGACCCTCGATCACCTTCACGTGGTGCTCGGTCAATACGACATTCTTGGTCGGCACGGGTAATATCTCCGGTTACGTTCCGCATCAGCATCATAACGGCGACAGCGTTTCCCCGCGAGCCCCAGCCCGCTGCCGAGAGCCTGCCTGCAGCCGTGAGCGGCGTGACCTCCAAGCGGCGCTGGCTCTCGAGGGGAGCCAGCCGTTACATCAGGAACACTCCTTTGCCGGTCGTCTGGGTGTCGAACAGGCGATAGGCCTCCTCGGCCTGGTCGAGTTTCCAGCGGTGGGTGAACAGCTGCTCGACATCGACCTTGCGCTCGACGACAAAGCGTGCGCAGTCGGCTTGGCCCTGCCACGAGAAGGTCCACGAGCCGATGATCGTCAGTTGCTTGCGCAGCATGTCGGGGCTGACATCGATCGTCACATTGTTGCGCTCGCCGACAAAGGCGACCGTGCCCCAGACTTTGGCGCTGCGTACCGCAGCGATGCGGCCCTCGGGTTGGCTCGACGTGTCGAGGGTGAAATCAGCGCCGCCATGGGTCAGGTCCTTGATCGCGCCGACCGGGTCGTTCGAGCGCGGGTTCACCGTCTCCCAGGCCCCGAACTCCTTGGCTCGAGCCAACCGCTCGGGGTTCACATCGAGAGCGATGACACGGGCACCCATCGCGGCGGCGAGCTGCGTCGCCGACAGGCCGACCGGACCCTGGCCGAACAGCGCGATCGTGTCGTCGCCTGAGATATTCAGCCGGCGCAACGCGCCATAGGCGGTGCCGGTGCCGCAGGAGATCGCCGCCCCGGTCGTGAAGGACAGCTCGTCGGCGAGCGGCACCAAGGTGAAGGCCGGCACCTTTAGATAGCGTGCGTGCCCGCCATGGGCGTTGTTGCCGTAGACAAGGACCGGCTCTTCCTGGCATAGCTGCGACCAGCCCGAGCGGCAATGCTCGCACACCGTGCAGCCTTTGTAGTGATGCACCATGACGCGCTGGCCGATGCGCGCCATCTTATCGCTGACGCCGGCGCCGATCGCCGCGACGACGCCGCAAGGCTCGTGCCCGGCGATGACCGGGTCGGGGTTGACCGGCAGCCCGCCGATGGCGGCGCCGCCTGATTTCGGCCGGCGGTACTGGTGCAGATCGCTGCCGCACATGCCCGAGGCCTTCATTTCCACGACAACCTCGCCGGGCCCCGGGGTGGGGTCGGGAAACTCCATCATCTCGATCTGCCGTTCGCCCGTGAAGACAACGCCACGCATCGCTTCCTCCGCTTGTCTCGAAAGGAATGGAAGACGACCAGCCTACGCCCTTTCGTCCTTGGCCGGTACTACCCTGACCCCGAAAAGCTGCCCATAAACCGGTGGAAGCGGGCGAGAAAGCCGCGGGTGCGCGGGTTTTTGGGGTGCTCGAGGATTTGCCCGGGCGGGCCGCTCTCGACGATCACACCATCGCTCATAAAGGCCACGAGATCGGCGACCTCATGAGCAAAGGCGACCTCGTGGGTGACGATGATCATCGTCATCCCCTCCTCGGCAAGCTGCTCGATCACCCCCAAGACCTCGCCGACGAGCTCGGGGTCGAGCGCCGAGGTGATTTCGTCCAACAACATGACGGCGGGGTTCATCGCCAAGGCGCGAGCGATCGCGACGCGTTGCCGCTGGCCGCCCGAGAGCTGCGAGGGATAGAAATCCGCCTTGTCGGCGAGCCCGACTTTGGCGAGCAGCGCGCGGGCGATCTCCGCCGCTTCGCGCCGGGCTATACCCTTTACGATACTCGGTCCGGTCATGACGTTGCCGATCGCCGTCATGTGCGGGAATAGATTGAAATGCTGGAACACCATGCCGGTCGCGGCGCGAAACGCGGAGAGCTCGCGGTCGCTGTGCTTGGTGCGGACGCCATCGCCAAACGCCCTCTTGCGATCGCCGACGCGGATGTGACCGCGGTCGGGTTCCTCGAGCAGATTGATGCAGCGCAGCAGGGTCGATTTACCCGAGCCGCTCGGCCCGATGATGGCGACGACCGAGCCGCGCTCGACCTGCAGCGAGATGCCCCTCAATACCGAGAGCGCGCCGAAGCTTTTCCACAGATCTGCAATCTCGATCATTGCTTCCGACACGCGGACGGTCCGCTCTAGTCGGAGCGCGCGAGGCGGCGCTCGACCTGCTGGGCCGTCAAGGTCAGCGGGAACAGCACGAGAAAATAGATCACCGCGACCATCGTATAGACTTCGAGCGGGCGGTAGGTGGCCGCCGTGATGATCGTGCCTTAATAAAGCAAATCGGTGACTGCGATGGTCGACACCAGCGAGGTATTTTTGAGCTGGATGACCGACTGGTTCATAAAGGGCGGGATCATCCGCTTGAACGCCTGTAGGAGGACGACATAGCGCATGACTTGGATCCGCCGCATGCCGATCGCGCGCGCCGTGTCCCACTGCCCGCGCTCGATCGAGGCGACCCCACCGCGAATGATCTCTGAATAAAAAGCGCCGGTGTAGAGCGACAACACCAATGTCGCTGCAATGTTCGCCGGGATGTCGATGCCCAAGACGACCGGCAGAGCGTAGTAGAACCAGAGTATCTGCACGAGGAGCGGCGTGCAACGGAAGATTTCGACGTAGACGACGATGGGTGCTGTGATCATTGGATTGCGCGACAGCCGCAGCGGCCCGGTGACGAGGCCGACGAGGAGACCGAGCAGGATCGTGCCGATCGTATAGGCGATCGTCACGCCGAGCCCGGTCAGAATCAGGCCGCGATAGCCCCAAAGAAATAAGAAGTCCCAGGCGTAGCGGGAGCCTGTCATGGCACTGACGCCCCGCCGGTGCGTCAGAACTCTACATCGGCCGGGACGTCCTCCGGCTTGACGCCGTTGATCGCAAGGCCGGCGTAGAGCCATTCCCGAATTTGCTGGATGCCCCGGTTGTAATCGACCCACGCGTCGAGAAAATCGCGCCAACGCTTGTCCCCCTCCATCCGGACGCCCATGCAGGTCGGCAGCTGCACGCGCGGCTGATGGAGCATCTGGAAGTCGCCGAGCGCCGGATTTTTCTTGACCGCGGTCAGCCCCAGATTGACCGCAAGGATTACGCAGGCGGCTCGGCCCGATTGGACCGCCAGGATGCAATCGTCGCGCGCCTTCAATCCGATGATTGTCGCCTTGGGCGCGAAGCGGCGGGCAGCGATCTCATGCACCGAGCCGATATCGACGGCGATCGTGACTTCGGGCTTGTTGAGCTCGGTCCAGGTCGATGCGTGAAAGCCCTTCTTCCCGACCATGCCAAAGCCGTGCAGGTAAAAAGCGTGAGTGAAATCGATGACGAGCGCCCGCTTCGGCGTCGGGTTCAATGAAAACGCCAAGTCGATCTTGTTGGCCTGCAGATCGAGCACGGAATTGCCGTATGTCGATTCGAGGTAGTCGACCTTGGCGTCGAAAACGCCGGCGATGTCCTTCGCCATCTCGATGCACATCCCCGACCATTCACCGCTCGCAATGTCCTTGTTGAAATAGGGCGCCTCGCCGGGCAGCGCGGCGATCCGCAGTACCTTGGCGCGCTGAATCCGGTCGATCGTCGACTCCGCGGGTTGGTTCTGCGCCCGGGCCGCCCCCGCGAGTATTGCAGGCACCCCCGCAGCAGCACCGGCCCCGGCAGCAAACAAACGGCGTGACAACATTAAAGCCCCCTCTTCGTTTTGGATTATCCCGGTCACGTCCTCTCCACGAGCGGAGCGGTACGTTAGCAAGCCGACGGTTCAGCCGAAAGCCGCAAACAGAAAGGGTTGCCGCGAGCGGCGGGGCGGTTTAGAGGCTGAGGCTCTTTATCGGCCGAGGGTCATTCCCCATGCCCGTGAACAAGCCCCACCTCGAATTTCACCGCGTCGACATGAACTCCGGCTGGTCGACCCCGTCCGGCTATCCGCCCGGAATCGAGCAGAAGATCCTGGCAGGCAAGCTCGACGAGGAACGTCGAAGCGGCAGCCGCACCCGCCTATTGCGCTTCGCGCCGGGAGCCTTCACGACGGCGCCGTTCGTCCATGAATATTGGGAGGAGGTCTATCTGATTTCGGGCGACCTCACCGTCGGCAACGATGCCGAAGGCAAAGGCGGCAAGAATTTTACGCCGGCCACCTATGCCTGCCGGCCGCCGGGTGCCGTTCACGGCCCGTTCAAGTCGAACGGCGGCTGTCTACTCTATGAGACCCACTGTTACGATTAGTCATCGCCGCAATCGGCGACAACTGCCACTACGATCGCTCCACAGTCGTCACTGAGCCAGCGCATTACCCGCTTTCAGCTTGGCAGATTGCCGGCGCGCTGGCGACTGCGCTCGTTAAACGGCCGAAGTAAGTCTGTTGTGGAGCAAGTGCCCCTCGACCGCGGGAAATGGCGTCCGGATTCATCTTTGCGGCGAGCCCTAGCCGTCATTCTCGATCGGCTCGACGGGGCACCCGTTACGGCCGAAATATGCGTTCGGCTCTCGACCGCGTCGCCGAAAAAGACGCGGATGCCCTCGACGCGGCGAACGCGGTGCGCTTCGGAAGCCAGCCTCCAGAACCCGCCGAAGCTTATCTCGCCTTTGCTCTACTGCAAGTTTACCAGAGTCGAATTAATGCCCGTCTTGGAGAATCCTGTGGCGCCGCGCACGACGGATGGGTGGGATGGTTGTCGATTCTTGCGCGCCCGACCTCGGTGCGTTGAGGCGGTCCTCGACACGGCCTCGCCGGTGCTGCAGGCCTTCGAGAGTTGGCACCGAGAGCGCTTCGGAGCCGAATTTCCGGCGTCATTCCCGCGTCGACTTCTGAGTGTGGTGAGCCCGGAAGCGACCTCACGATCCCGACTGACGAACTGACCCACAAGCGTAGCGCCGGTTGCCTACAGGGCTTCGTGAGGAGAGACGATCCGTCATGCCCGCGATGCGCGTCGGCGAGCACTATTCTGCGGTTGTAGGGCTGGGCGGCAATGTTTCACTTGACGTTCCCAGCCACAATCACTAGATTCAGCAGGGTCAAGGAGATAGGCCATGCAGAGCCACCTTTCCGCCGCTCATTTCCATAGCGAAGAAGCCGCTTACGAATACGTCGAAGCGCGGCTCTGGCCGAACGGTCCCATCTGTCCACACTGCGGAGCGACCAGCGAGCAAGTCGGGAGGCTGAGGGGCAAGACCAACCGCATCGGTCTCTGCAAGTGTTACGCCTGCCGCAAGCCATTCACCGTCAAGGTCGGAACCGTGTTCGAGTCCAGCCATGTCCCGATGCGGGTATGGCTCCAGGCTATCTATCTGTTCTGTTCCTCGAAAAAGGGGATCAGCACCCGCCAGCTTCAACGCACCTTTCAATGTGGACTGAAAACCGCTTGGTTCCTCGGGCATCGCGTGCGCGAGGCAATGGCCGATCTCGGTATTAGCGCCGACAGTGGACCGCTGGGCGGACAGAACAAGGTAGTCGAGGCCGATGAGACCTACGTCGGCGGCAAAGCACGCAACCGGAAAAACTACGTGCCGCCAAAGACCCCGGTCTTCTCGCTGGTTGAGCGCGATGGGCAGGTCCGCAGCTTCCATATCAACGCTCCGAACGTCACCGCCGCGAGCCTGAAGCCGATCATCGCTGCGAACGTCGATAAGGCCAGCTACCTGATGACCGACGAGAGCTTGGTCTATCCGCGGATTGGCGAGGCATTCGCGGGGCATGGCACGGTGAATCACTCTGCCGAGGAATACGTCCGCGCCTATTTCTGGCACACCAATACGGTCGAGAACTACTTCTCGATCTTCAAACGCGCGATCTACGGCTGCTACTTCCATGTTTCGGAAGCCCATTTGCACCGTTACGCCGCCGAGCGCGATTTTGTCTACAACCATCGGGAACGGCTCGGCTTTGACGATTTCGCCCGTGCCGATGCCGCTCTGATCGGCGTAAAAGGCAAGCGCCTGACCTATGCGACGCCTCATAACCGAATCTCGGGCGAGCCGCCATTCTAAGGCACGGCGCAGAAAACGCGGACAATCAGCAGCAATACACGATCCGCGCCAGCTTGAATTACCGTTCGATAACGGGGACGAGCCATGACGCCCGTCCCCGCCTTCGCTATCTTGGAAGGTGCCAACCAAACCAAGAGCGAAGCCATGCCTGATGAGATTCTGAAACTCGGACACCATGAGTTCATTCAGCGCGTTCAAGAGGTTTCGTTTGAACCGCTCGATGCCAGCGGGCTTTTAGTGAGACTCTATGCATCAGTCGAAGCGCATTTATCGGAACCGCCCGGCCCCGGAAGGCACCGAGGGGCCACCACTTTGGCCATCCGTATGGATCAAGCGGTTGCCAAGACGCTTTTTTATCAGATTCGCGAGACATTCCAGAGAATGGGTTGGCCGCTGCCAGCACAAGACGAACACCAAGCCCAAGAGCGTTTAGTCGCGAGTTTGGAATGGAGGTCACGATGCTTTCCATATTCGCAGAATGGGCGATTTTCTTAGCGATTGCCATATCTGGATCTGCCATTTATTTCATGCTCAAGGAAATAGCCCAACAACTCGCATACATAAGGCTAGCTTGCGCTGGCATTGATGCACGCGGACGCTTCGAGGCCGAAGACAAAGCACGTGATCGGTTGGCGGAACGCGAAAAGCGGGAACGCGACACGCAGCCGCCATCCGTGGTAGACTGAGACATGCCTCGAAAGCCCAAGCCGTCGCCGGACGATCCCGAGCAATCGAAGCGCTTCATAGACATGGCGCGCGAGGTCGGTGCTGAGGAGCCCAACCCCGATTTCGAGCGCGTGTTCCGTAAGGTCGCGGAGCAGCCCAAAGGTTTCGCTCCTAAGCCTTCGGGTCGCCGTTCTCGTCGCAGCGGGAGGCCAGCTTCATCATAAAGCCTCTCACGGCCATGAAGATGTGCTCGGCTTCTTCGTCCGTGTATTTGTTGGCTGGATGCATTGTTGCGTTGCGCCACGGATTTTTGACGGCATCGAGAGACGCATAGAGGGACTCGAATATCTCGCCATCACCCGCCAATCGGGCGGCGACGGTCGGCCATTTGCCGTCAATGCCGTCACGGATCTTTTTGAGCACGGAACCCCAGCTCCGATCGGCAGGATTGATGGGGTCGGGAATTTGAAGACAGCGCGCGACGGCGCGAACCGCCATCTCCATAAGCCTCATAAGATGAAACACACTTGCCGTCGGTCGACTGAACGCGAGGCATTTCGCAGCTTCGTCAAGTTCAAAGACTACGGTCACAAACTTTGCTTCGACACCAGATCCAAATAATGGCTCTCGCGGATTATAATACCGCTGCTTCCCAGTATCTAGGACAAACAGCGGCGTCAATTGCAATTCCCGCCGCAATGTATTGCCCAACTCTGAAAGGCGTCGAGCCAGATCGCCACGCGATAAATCCTTTGTTTCAATGATTTCTTCTATTTCTCGTGCAGTTATTAACGTTACACGCGCTTCCAATGTTGTTAAATGTATAATTAGCTCCTTAAGATGATAGCGAAGGAAAGATCGATCAACGTCATTCACCGGTTCATTTTCTTGTTTTTCCTTTTCCGTCTCTATCCAAGTTACAACATCGTTCAGTCTGGCGCTCGCCTCATAGAATGCACTCGCGTTCAGTTCTAGCATTTCCCACAGGCTCCATAGCCGGCGGGAATCCCATAATGCATGGGTTTGGCCGGCGAGAGGGTCTATTCCTCCCGTATCACACCCCCTATGGGGTGGGAACGTCAAGTGAAACATCGCCGGCTGGGCGCTAGTCCGCTGGACGACTTCCCGACTTGCTGCTATTATTTCGTGCGAGTTCAGCCGCCGGCTGAGAGCAGGGGTTGTGGTGTACGTTAACCTTAGTTCGTGATGCAACTCAGACTATTCCGACATTTTGTCCCGGTTTCAGTGGTGCTCCTCGCGTCATCGGACGCCCTGCTGATTACCGGTGCATTTTATCAGCTGTTGTCAGCGTCGGAGATCGGCACGCCGATCGTGCTCCGTGTTTCAAGCTTCGCAGCTCAGTACTCTGCCGGTTTGTCGGTCGCTGCGGTGACCGCGATGGTTTCGGTCGGCCTTTATGGGCATCAAAGTTTCGTGGACTTCCGCCTCCTGTTGAGCAAAATCGCCGTCGCCTCGATACTCGTGCTGATGCTCGTTTCCTTCTCCGCCGCATATTGGCGTGAGGGGCTGGGATACTTACCCGATGCCGGAAGTTTTCCGGTGAAGGCGACGCTGATTTGGCTCGTCTGCGTGTCGGTAACCCGTGGCACATTTTCGGTGACTTTGGGACGCGGGCTGTTAAAACGGCGGGTACTCGTACTCGGCAACGGAGCGCAGGCAGCGAGGATCGCCAAGTTGGTCGAGACGGGGGAAAACGAGCATTTTGTGCCGATTTCGTTTATCGGAATGCTTGGCGAGCGTCCGAGTGTCCGCTCCGATACGATTGACTGGTCGGACTCCGAGCCCGATGCCCTCACGGATATCGTTTACCGGCTCGGGGCAAGCGAGATCGTGGTGGCCGCCGATGACCGGCGCGGTTTGCCGGTTCGCCAGCTCCTGCATTGCAAGCTTGCCGGCATCAAGGTAATCGATTTCCTTGATTTTTGGGAGCGCGAGACCAGAACGGTCGACATTGAGGCGCTTAAGCCCAGCTGGCTCTTCTACTCCGACGGCTTTCGTAGCGGTCCCCTCGAGGAGATTTTGAAGCGCGCGTTTGACATCGCGGTGAGCTTGGGGTTGCTCCTCTTGACGCTCCCCCTTCTGGTCGTGACGGCTTGCTTGATCAAGCTCGAGAGCCCCGGGCCGATTCTCTACCATCAGGCGAGGGTAGGGCTTCACGGCCGCGTTTTCACCATTTTGAAATTCCGAAGCATGCGGGTGGATGCCGAGACTGACGGCGGTCCTCGCTGGGCCTCCGAGAGAGATCCCCGCGTTACCCGTGTCGGGGCCGTCATTCGTAAAACTCGGATCGACGAACTCGCGCAAATCCTTAATGTATTGCGCGGTGACATGAGCTTTGTCGGGCCTCGCCCAGAGCGCCCCTTCTTTGTTGCCGAGCTGTCCCAGGTCATCCCTTATTATTCCGAACGCCATTGGGTGAGACCAGGTATCACCGGCTGGGCACAGGTAAATTACCCCTATGGTGCTTCGACAGAGGACGCTTGGATCAAGCTGACCTATGATCTTTACTATGTAAAAAATCGTAGTATTTTTCTAGACTTTGTGATCTTATTACAGACCGCCCGTGTGATCTTTTGGAATTACGGGGCAAGATAGGGCGCGGAATCTGGATATCGCCCTAACAGAAACGGTTTATGCAGGATGTGCGCTCGCGTTCATCCTGGTGATCGTATTGATGATTTTGCGGGGTCGGACGAGCAAGACCGGCTTTGCAATCCTTGGCTGTTGTCTTGCATCGGCTGCATGGGCGGCTGCCACCGCAGCTTCCGGCGGCCTGCCAGTCGCTGGTCTGGCGCTCTTTGACAGCGTCAGGCTTTCTGCGTGGCTGTTGCTCGCGGTCACGCTCGTTACGGTACCAACGGGTGACGGCTCCGGTCTCGGACGCCTCTATCTTTTCGGGGCAGTCGCATTCTGCGCGGGAGCGATCGCCAATGACGGATACCTGCTGGTCCTCGACCCGATGGCCTCGCGTCTCTACACCTCGCAGCTGCTGGTTCGGATCGGGTTTGGTGTCCTCGGCCTGCTGACGATTGAGAATCTGTGGCGCAATACCGAGCCGCAGCGACGGTGGCACGTTTGGCCTTTATGTCTTGCTCTCGGTGGTCTCTTTGCCTATGAGCTGTTCCTGTTCTCGGACGCGTTCATCACCCGCGGCCGGGTCGATCCCGGACTCGGCTTGGGGCGCGCGATCGCGGCAGCGTTCATGGCTCCGCTCCTCGCGTTGGCGATGGCGCGTAATCGAGAATGGCGGATCGACATTCATGTATCCCGCCAAGTAGTACTCCACACCGCTACCTTGCTCGCGAGTGGCTGTTTTCTCCTCGCGGTAGCTATCGTCGGGATGTTGTTGCGCAGGTTCGAAGGCGATTGGGGGCTCGTCCTACAGCTGGCGATGCTGTTCGGCAGCGTTGTCGTCCTCGGGACCGTACTGTCCTCCGGGAGTCTACGTCGTCGACTAAAGTTTTCGATCTCACGAAACTTTTTCACTCATCGTTACGACTATCGTATTGAGTGGCTCAAATTCATCGAGTTCATCTCCGATCCGAATCAGGCAGAGGAGCTTCCGGTCAGGATCATCCGCGCTTTGGCCGAATTCGTCGACAGCCCGGCGGGGGTACTGTGGTCGTTGAGCCGCGGAATCGGCTATCGTCCAACGGCTGTGTGGAAACTGCCCGCTCCCCTGGACGTAAGGCTGCCGCCCGAAGACCCCTTCATTGCCGGCTTTCGGGATGGCGGTTGGATCCAGGAACGCTCGCCGTCTGCGACAGACAAGGCATGGCCTTTCTCCACAGCGCGCGCATGGTTGGCTGTGCCGCTGTCGTATCGCAGAGAAGTTGTAGGATTCGTCCTACTCGACCGCGCGAACCACACCGTCACCCTCGATTGGGAGGCCTTCGACCTGTTGCGCGCGGCCGGGCGTCAGGCGGCCAGCTATCTCGCCGAGGAGCGATCGACCAAGGTGCTGCGCGACAGCGAACTTTTGAACGAATACAGCAAGCGCTTCGCCTTCGTCGTCCACGACATCAAGAACTTGGCAAGCCAACTCGGCTTGGTCGTCGCGAATGCGAAACGGTACATCGATGATCCCGACTTTCAGCGCGATATGCTCCAAACGGTCGAGGATGCCGTCGCACGCATGAACCACCTCCTCAGCCATCTCAAAGCTGATGCTACACCGCGTATGCCGCGCCTGGCCGACCCCGATCTGATCGTCGCCTCGGTCGCGACGGAGTTGGCCCGCGGACCGGTGGCCATCGAGACCCGCACCGATGCCGAAGATTGCGTTGTGAGGATCGATCCCGAACGCCTCAGGTCCGCTTTGACCCATCTGGCCCAGAACGCGATCGAGGCCTCGCGCCCGGGAGACCCCGTGGTCATCTCCACGCGCCGACGCGGAGCCCAGCTGGTCATTGATATTATCGATCGGGGCCAGGGGATGGACGACGAGTTTATCCGCGATGAATTGTTCTTACCGTTCCACTCAACGAAATCGGGTGGCTACGGGATCGGCGCGTTTCAAACTCGAGAGCTGATCCGCATGTCGGGTGGTGACCTCGAAGTAATCTCGGAAAGGGGTACCGGTACCACCATGCGGATCCTCCTACCCCTTGTCCCCGAGAGAGAGCCGGCGGCGCCTTCCGCTGTGACGTGACGAGATGTCACCGACAGCAAGACCGTTGCTGATCGTCGAAGACGATCCTGGACTTCTGAGGCAACTACGTTGGGCCTTTTCGGACCACAAAGTGTGTTGTGCGAGCACCCGCCAGGAAGCCACCGATCTCGTCAGAAGGGATCCCGCACCTGTGGCTATCGTCGATCTTGGGCTTCCTCCCGATCCCGACGGAGCCTCCGAGGGGTTGGCGATCTTGGCCGAAATCCTCGCGATTGCACCGGCGACCAAAATCATCATCGCCACCGGTAACGAAACTCGCGAACACGCCTTGCGAGCCATCGCGCTCGGCGCTTACGACTTCTATCAAAAGCCGATTGACATCGACGTGTTGCAACTGATCGTCGCCCGCGCTGAACAGATGTTCGACCTGGAAGCGGAGAACCGCAGGCTTCTGGAAGCCGCAGCGGCATCGCCAATAGACGGAATCATCGCGAACAGCTCGGCGATGCAGAGGGTGCTGCGCAACATCGAGAAGATAGCGCCGACCGACGTTGCAGTACTGCTTCGCGGCGAGAGCGGCACCGGCAAGGAGTTGCTCGCCCAGGCGATCCACAAACTGAGCGCCCGTGCGCGCGAACCGTTTATACCGATCAATTGTGCGGCGATTCCCGAGACGTTGCTCGAAAGCGAGCTCTTCGGTCATGAAAAGGGCGCCTTCACCGGCGCGCTCAAGCAGACGATCGGCAGAATTGAAGGCGCCGACCGCGGGACATTGTTCCTTGACGAGATCGGCGACGTGCCGTTGCCGATGCAGGTTAAGCTGCTGCGCTTCTTGCAGGATCAAGTCGTCGAGCGGATTGGCGGCCGCAAACCAGTGCAGGTCGATGTCCGGATCGTGTGCGCGACCAACCAGGACCTCGATCTGATGATGGCCGAAGGGCGTTTTCGCGAGGATCTGTACTACCGCTTGAATGAAGTTACCGTGCGGGTCCCGGCGTTGCGTGAGCGATCCTCCGATGCGGTTGTCCTGGCGAACTTTTTCCTCAGGCGTTTCGCTACCGAATACGGTCGTTTGGTGCGTGCTTTCGGCCCCACCGCGCTTGCCGCTCTCAGCAATCATCCGTGGCCGGGAAACGTGCGCGAGCTTGAGAACCGCGTCAAACGCGCCGTCGTCATGGCCGACGGTCAGTTGCTGTCGGCCGCCGATCTCGGCCTTTCCGCCCTCGGGGAGGATCCCCAATCGCTCACCATCCGAGATGCGCGTGCTCGCGCTGAGCGCGAAGCGCTTCAGTTGGCTCTCGCCCAGGCCGGCTCCAATCTGTCGAAGGCAGCGAAGCTGCTCGGGATAAGCCGGCCTACACTTTACGACCTGATGCAGCAGCACCAGATCGGCCTCGATTTGTGAAAGCCGTTTGCGGATGAAAGGAAAGGCGATGCCCCAGGCTCAACGCCATTGTCTGTGGCGAACCCTAGCTTTTGCCGCAGCCCTCTCTGCAATCGCCTACCCAGGCGCGAATGCGAAGGAGACTTCTGCTTCGGTCGCGGATGCGGAGCAATACCTCGCGAAAGGAGACCTTAAGGCCGCCGAGATCGAGCTGAAGAACGCTGTCCGCCAGTCGCCGCAGGATCCTGTGCTCCGCGCGCACCTCGCTCAGGTATATCTCCAACTCGGGGACCCCGGGTCGGCGGAGCACGAGGCGCGCGCTGCGCGCGAGCGCAATGGTGACGAGGTGGATTATCTACCGACGCTCACAGACGCCATGCTTCGTCAGGAGAAATTCGCGGACCTCGTCGATCTGGTCCAGCCGGGCAATCGGGCCCCTGCTCTCGAGAGCAAGGTGCGGATGGCGCTCGGTATCGCAGCAGCTGGCCTGGACGAGCGAGACAAGGCTGAAGCGATGTTACGCGATGCCATCCAGCTCGATCCGAGCGCCGCAAAGCCGAAGGTCCAGCTTGCCCGGTTCTTGAACGGGACGAACCCCGAGGAGGCGGATAAGCTAATCGACGAGGCGATCACCGCCAACCCGAACTCTGCCGAATTTCTTCAGATCAAGGGCGGAATGTTGCGGGTCCGGGGCGATGCGGACGGCGCGATGCATCTTTTCGACGAGGCGCTCAAGATCGATCCCAAAAATCTGCAGGCTCATCTGAGCCGCGCCGACATCAATGTCGGACAGGGGAAATTCAAGACAGCCGACGAGGATCTCGATCCGATCCTCAAGGCGACTCCAAATCTTTTCATGGCGAATTACCTTCGCGCTTTGGAGCTCGCCAAGAAACAGCAATACGCCGCCGCAGATCGAATCTTTGACCGCATCAGCCCCGCCTTACCAAGATTCTGGACGGGGTACTATCTCCAGGGAGCGACGAAATTGGCGCTTGGACAATTTGCCCAGGCGGAAAATATCCTGGGCAAATACCTCACCCATGTCCCCGACGACCCGCGCGCCTCACGACTCATGGCAAATGCCGCGTTGCAACAGCGCGCCCCGTCCCGGGCGATCGATTACCTCAAACCCCTGGTTGATAAGTCGACGGCGGACGCAGCGACGCTCACCTTGCTCGGGAATGCTTATATGGCCGACGGCAAGCCGGAGTCGGCACTGCAGCAGTTCGAAAAAGCCGCGGCTATCGATCCGGAAAACCAAACAATCAAGGCACGCGTTGCGATCTCGGAGATCAACACAGGCCGCGGCCAGCAGGGCCTCGCCGAGCTCGAACAGGTGTTCGCCAGCGAATCCGGCGCGACGGTCGCCGGGCCCACTCTTGTGCTCACCGAATTGCGCGCCAGACGGGTCAAAAAGGCTGCTGAGGTTGCCACTGCCCTGGTCAAGCTCGACGCCAATAATCCGCTCTATCAGACCTTGCTCGGCGTGGTCCAGGTCACGCAACGGGATTATGCCGGGGCGGAAACTGCGTTCCGCGCTGCGCTGGCGCGCAACCCGGAGTTTGTGGCGGCCACACGCGACCTGGCACAGCTCTACCTTGCAACGGGACGCGCCGACGATGCCAAGAAAGTGTATGGCGACCTTCTTTCGAAGAAGGCCGGCGACGTGACCGCCCTTCTCGGGTTGGCGGACATTGCGATAGCGCAACAGAAATGGCCCGAGGCG
The DNA here is from genome assembly GCA_035272665.1 of Allostellaceae bacterium. GTDB lineage: Bacteria > Pseudomonadota > Alphaproteobacteria > ATCC43930 > CGMCC-115725 > AP-15. The sequence continues at coordinate 4,675 of DATEQL010000133.1, read as the reverse complement.
ATCGATTACATCAACCGTGCGCGCAGCGCCGCGCCGAACGATCCGGCGCCCGGGGTCTGGTTGGTCAAGCTCTATGAGCTGCGTCAGGATTGGAACAACGCCATGACGATCGCGGGCGAGTTAGTCGCCCAATTTCCCAGCGACGTTGATGTTCAAATCGCGCAAGCTGCCGCCCAGTTGGGCAGCGGCGATACCAAGAGCGCGCTCTCCAGCTACCGACGCGCTTACGAGCTCGCACCCAATTCGATCCCGATTTTTTCCCGCTATGTCGCGTTGTTGAACTCGGCGAAGGAGTTTCGCGAAGCACGTAGCGTGCTGCAAGACGCTGTCGCCCGCAACCCCCAAAATGCACCTTTGAAGGGTGACGTGATTCGCGTCGAATCGGAAATCGATGGCTTGGATGCAGCCCTCGCCCACGCGCATGCCTTTGCCAAGGATGATCCAGAAAACAACATTTACGATCTGGTATCGGCCGAGCTTTACGAGAAGGCCGGGCGGCCCCAGGACGCCGTTGCTCTGCTCGAAAGGGCGGTCGCGGCACGGCCGTCTGACGACGGCTTAACGATCGCACTTTCTCGTCTCTACACCGGCACCGGCGACTTGACCAAAGCCGAGGCCGTCCTAACCCGTCGGTTGGACTCTGATCCGAAGGGCCTTACCGTGCGGGCGGCCTTGGCGCGGCTCTACCTCACGACCGGGCGCACCGATGAGGCCAAGAAGAGCTACGACGAGCTTCTGTCGCAAAGACCAACCGACGTCGCCACCCTTCTTGGTCTCGCGGAGATCGCCATTGCAGAGAAGAAATGGCCGGAGGCAATGGACTATATCACCCGCGCCCGCACCGCCGCGCCGAATGACCCGGCACCCGGGCTCATGCTCGTCAACATGTACGGGCTGCAACAGGATTGGAAGAACGCCACACCGGTTGCGGCCGAGCTTGTTACCCAATTCCCGACAAATGTCGATGTTCTCGACGCAGAGGGCCGAGTGCAAATCGGGGCCGGCGACACAGACGGCGCGCTTCCGACATACAAGCGCGCACACGAACTGGCGCCCAATTCTGCCCCAATCTTGAACCGCTACCTCAGTGTACTCAAGACCACAAAAAATTTCACCGGGGCGCGGACCACGTTGCAGGACGCTCTGGAACGTGATCCTCAGAATGCCTCCCTAAAAGCCGAACTGATCCGGATTGAAGCGGAAATCGGCGGGTTGGCAGCAGGCCTCGCAAAGGCGCGCAGATTCGCCGAGGACGATCCGGGCAACAGCCTCTATGACGTGGTGACGGCGGAGCTCTACGAGAAGGCCGGGCGCGGCAAAGAGGCAGTCGCTCTGCTGGACAAGGTGGCCGCAGCAGGACCCTTGGATGATGGTCTCACAATAGCGCTTTTCCAACTATACAGGCGGACGGACGATCTCGCAAAAGCGGAGGCGATTCTGAACACCCGATTGAAGGCTGAACCCAAGGATTTCACCATCCGCTCAGTCTTGGCGGGCTTCTACCTGGAGCAGAAAAAATATGATCCGGCTATCGCCGAATATACGCGGCTCGTGGCCGAACGCCCGGCCGATCCAGCGGCGCTGAACAACCTCGCCTGGCTTTATCAACGTCAGGGCGACCTGGCGAAAGCTCGCGAATTAGCCGAGCGCGCCTTGGCTGCTGCTCCGGCTGCCGCCCAAATTGACGACACCCTGGGATGGATCCTGTTGGCTCAGGGTGAAGCCGACAAGGCCATGACCTACCTCAATGCCGCCAATTCCTCGGCTCCTCGCAACCCGGACATTCAGTACCATCTCGCGGTGGCGCTCCAGCGCGTCGGCCGATCGGCCGATGCTCAGGCGATGCTGGAGAAGCTGCTAGAGTCGGGCAGCTCGTTCGCGGATAAAGCGGAGGCGGAGAAGCTGCTCCAGGAATTGAAGCACGGTTGAGCTAGGGTCAGCGGGCCGCTTCGATCTCCTGCAGAAGATTGCGTAACTCACGGGCAAGGCGCGGCTCTTGAACTTTGTGGTGAGCGGCATAATCAGCACCGAGAGACGGTTCCTCGACGTTCTCCGGCAATGTTGTCAGCCGCTCGAGCACGGCGGTCAGCGCCTCTACCGCGCCCTGCAGCTCCGAAAACCCAGAAGCCTCATTGCTGCGATCCGCGAGCGGCGGTAGTTCGGCTGCCATCGTGCCTATCGCGGCCTTGAGAGCGTCGACCGCCGATCGCACCATCGCTCCGAGCGCATCGGTGGTCGCCGACAAGTGCCCGACGGCGTCGAGCAGAGCACGTTGCCCTTCCTCGATGGCCACATCGAGCCGCTCAGGTAATTGGAGCGTCGACGGTGGCCGCTTGGCACTGATCGCAGCGGCAGTGCAAGCTGCCTCGAGCGCCTCTACCGCCCGGCGGAGCAGCCCGACCTCGACGTGCTCAACAGCTTGCTGTGAGATCGTTTCGATCAGAGGCTCGATGGAGACGTCGATAGCGATCCGCCCGAGGATTGCGAGTAGGATCAGGCCGACGAGGATCAGACTGGCAGCGATTGTCGGGATCGCGCCCAGCAGTAACGGGACGGCTCCGTGATCTTGCGCTAGCCCCAATCCGATGAGCGCGCCGAGCACAATCAGCGCGCTAAAGAAATGGGTGCGCGCCAGCCAGATATAATGAAGTCGCGCGATCTCGCTTCTCGCCGTGCCAGGCTCGAACCGGCTCTGCAGCAGGCTCGTCTCGCTCGCTCCCGCCCGCCGGGCCGGCTCGGCGACCAGCCGGGGTACCAGACGCTGCAGCCCGATTGAGCTAGCCGCCATCCGGTCGCGCTGAGCGGGGGTTCGGTACCCGCCTGTGCGTCCGAGACGGTGGCGTAGGAATAAGGCGTTGGCGACCAGGGTCCCGGTAGTCAACAGCATAGCGAAGAGCGCGTAAACGGCGAGAGCGGCGACCGCGAGCACGGACAGACGCTGCGACAGGATCGACCCGAAATCAGAGCGCGAGGCCTCCAATAGGTCGGGTCCGACCAGGGCGGTAGTGACGACAATAGCGCCGATGGCGCTCGACAAGACGATCATCCATGGTCGCATTGACGGTCCTCCATCGCTCGGGTCCGCGGCGTGCGCAGTCGGGGCCTCTTGTCCTATGCCAGCCAAATTTTCGCGTTCCAGCGACGTCTCACTCCATCGATCGGTCCGCGCTCTCGGCGCGAATGTATATTATATTTTTCTTAACAGACCCTAAGCGCCGCTGGCTCGCACCTTGGTCCAACTGTCGCGCAATCCGACGGTGCGGTTGAACACGAGCCGGCCGGGTTCACTCTCGGGGTCGCGGCAGAAATAGCCCTGCCTTTCGAACTGGACCGGCTCGCCGGGTTTCGCAACAGTGAGTGCAGGCTCGATGAGGCTTTCGGTCAGCACCTCGAGCGACAACGGGTTGAGCTCGGCGGCGAAATCACCACCGGTATCCGGCTCGGCACGGCTAAAGAGGGGGTTGTAGAGGCGGATTTCGGCCGGCACCGCGTGCGCCGCGGCGACCCAATGCAGGGTCGCCTGGACCTTGCGCCCATCCGGCGCGTTCCCGCCACGCGTCTCGCGGTCGTAGGTGCAGATCAGCTCGACCACCTCGCCGGCGGCGTTCTTCACCGCCTCGCGGCAGGTGACGAAGTAGGCGTATCGCAGGCGAACCTCGCGCCCCGGTGAGAGGCGGTAGAACCTCTTGGGCGGATGCTCCATAAAATCGTCGCGCTCGACATAGAGCTCGCGCCCGAAAAGGACGCGGCGCGTGCCGGCCCCCAAATCCTCTGGATTGTTGACCGCGTCGAGCGCCTCGCTGGCGCCGGCGGGATAGTTCTCGATGACGAGCTTCAGCGGGCGCAGCACCGCCATCCGCCGCGGCGCGGTCTTGTTCAACGCCTCGCGGATCGAGTGATCGAGCATCGCGAGGTCGACCACGCTATTTGCCCGCGCGACGCCCACTCGACGGACAAAGTCGCCGATCGCTGCTGGGGGAACGCCGCGGCGGCGCAGACCCGCCAATGTCGGCATCCGGGGATCGTCCCAACCCGTGACATGACCCAGCCGCACAAGCTGGGTCAGCACCCGCTTGGACAGCACCGTATAGCCGAGATTGAGGCGCGCGAACTCGTACTGCCTTGGCCTCGACGGCACCGGCAGATTATCGATCAGCCAATCATATAGCGGCCGGTGATCTTCGAATTCGAGCGAGCACAGTGAATGGGTGACTCCTTCGATCGCATCCGATTGGCCATGCGCGAAGTCATAAGTCGGATAGATGCACCATTTCGTGCCGGTGCGCGGATGAGCGGCATGCAGGATGCGGTAAAGCACCGGGTCGCGCAGGTTCATGTTGCCGGCCGCCATGTCGATCCTGGCGCGCACCACCCGCGCTCCGTTCGGGAATTCACCGCTCCGCATCCGGCGGAAGAGATCGAGGTTTTCGGCGATGGGTCTGTCGCGATAGGGGCTGTTGCGACCCGGCTCTGTCAAGCTGCCGCGCATCGCCCGCATCTCGTCGGCGGGAAGATCGTCGACATACGCTTTCCCGCCGCGGATCAGGTGCTCGGCCCAATCGTAGAGCTGGTCGAAATAGTCCGAGGCGTAATAGAGGTGCCGGCCCCAGTCGAAACCGAGCCAATGCACGTCGCGCTCGATCGCGTCGATATACTCTTGCTCTTCCCTGGTCGG
>DATEQL010000132.1:0-5829 GCA_035272665.1 Allostellaceae bacterium | reverse complement strand
GTACCATCACCCAAATGGCTCGATTCCGGCAACAATGCATGGCAGTTGGCGGCCGCAACTTTTGTCGGCCTGCAAAGCATTCCCGGTCTGGCGGTTCTCTACGCCGGGTATGTCAAGCAGAAATGGGCGATCAATTCTGCTTTCATGTGCTTTTACGCCTTCGCCTCGGTGTTGGTCGTGTGGGTTCTGTTCGACTACAACATGGCCTTTGGAGAGCAATGGTTTCCATTCCTCGGCAAACCGGCGCTGGCGACCTCCGCGAACTTTCTCACGGGCCAGGCGACAATACCGGCAGCGGCCTCCGGCATGCCGGAGCTGACCTTCCCGATGGCTACCCTGGTCTTCTTCCAGTTTGTATTCGCGGCGATCACGGTGATCATCCTCGGCGGCTCGGTGCTCGGCCGCATGAACTTCACGGCGTGGGTGATCTTCTGCCCGGTGTGGATGACCCTGGTATACACGGTCGGGGCGTTCAGCCTCTGGGGCGGCGGCTGGCTCTCACAGTTGGGCGTGCAGGACTTTTCCGGCGGCTACGTCATCCATCTCGCCGCCGGCACCTCCGGCTTTGTCGCCGCCGCCGTGGTCGGGCCACGCTTACGGGCGGATCGCGAGCAATTTCCGCCCAACAGCCTCTTGGTCGCCTTGATCGGCGCCGGCCTCCTGTGGCTGGGTTGGAACGGCTTTAACGGCGGCGATCCCTATTTCGCCAACCATGACGCCGGTGCTGCCGTGCTCAACACCAACACGGCTACCGCGGTAGGCCTCCTCGTCTGGACGGCGATGGACAAGATGGCCTACGGCAAGCCCTCGATCATCGGCGCGATCAACGGCATGATCGCGGGCTTGGTGGCAATCACTCCCGCCGCCGGTTTCGTCAATGGCTGGGGCGCCATCATCATCGGTATCGTTGCCGGCATCATTCCCTGGTGGTCGATGAACAAGTTTCAGAAGACCAGCTTCATGATGAAGGTCGACGATACGCTGGGCGTGTTTTCCACGCATGGGGTTGCCGGCTTCACCGGCGGGCTGCTGGTGGGCATCCTCGCGTGCCCCGACATGCTCGAATACATCGGCACCGAGAAGGATGCGCCCGGCGTCAGCGTGACCGGCTTGCTCTATGGCGACCCGGGAACCCAGCTCCTGCTGCAGCTCGCGGGTGCCGCGTTCATCATCGCCTACAACGCGATCGGAACGTTCATCATCCTCAAGGTGATCTCGATCTTCGTGCCGCTGCGCATGGATGACGCGCAACTGGCGGTCGGCGATGACGCGGTTCACGGCGAGACGGCCTATGCGATCACCGTGGGGGAAGCCGCCGAATAGTCGGCCCTCGCCTGGGTGGCGGTAACCCCATGCAAACGACAGTGCGGCAGCCGGGCGGCTGCCGCACTGCAAGTACAATCAGACGTCGTAGTAGAGGAAGAATTCGTAGGGGTGCGGGCGCAGCCGCATCTCGTCGACTTCGCGGGTGCGCTTGTAGGAGAGATGGGTGTCGACCACGTCCGGGGTGAACACGTCGCCCTTCAACAGAAAGCCGTGGTCGCCTTCGAGCGCGTTCAAGGCTTCCTCGAGCGAGCCCGGAGCGGACGGCACCTTGGCCAGTTCCTCGGGCGGCAGGTCATAGAGGTTCTTGTCGATCGGCTCGCCGGGATGGAGCCGGTTCTGCACGCCGTCGAGGCCGGCCATCAGCATCGCGGCAAACGCCAGATAGGGATTGCACGAGGGGTCCGGACAGCGGAACTCGACGCGCTTGGCCTTGGGGCTCGGCGAATACATCGGGATGCGGCAGGCGGCCGAGCGGTTGCGCTGCGAATAGCCGAGATTGACCGGCGCCTCAAAGCCCGGCACCAGCCGGCGGTAGGAGTTGACCGTCGGCGCGCAGATCGCCAGCAAGGCCGGCGCGTGCTTCAAGAGCCCGCCGATGTAGTGGCGCATCATCTCGCTCGACCCGGCATAGCCGTCGCCGGCAAACAATGGCCGCTCGCCCTGCCAGATGCTCGAATGAACGTGCATGCCCGAGCCGTTGTCGCCAAACAGCGGCTTGGGCATGAAGGTCGCGGTCATGCCGCGTTTCTTCGCCACGTTCTTGACCACGTATTTGAAGATCATCACGTTGTCGGCCATCCGTGTGAGCGGCGCAAAGCGCATGTCGATCTCACCCTGGCCGCCGGTGGCGACCTCGTGGTGGTGCGCCTCGACCGGGATGCCGAGCGCTTCGAGGGTCAAGACCATCTCGGTGCGCGCATCCTGCAGCACATCGGCCGGCGGCACCGGGAAATAGCCCTCCTTGGGGCGTAGGATGTGGCCCAGACCCGGGCCTTCCCGGCGTGCCGCGGCCCAGTTCGCCTCGATTGCGTCGATCTCGTAATAGCCGTAATTGGTGCTCTGGTCGTAGCGCACCTCGTTGAACACGAAATGCTCGAGTTCCGGCCCGAAATAGGCGGTATCGCCGATCCGCGTCTGCTTGAGATAAGCCTCGGCCTTCTGCGCGATGTGCCGCGCGTCGCGGCTATAACTCTGCCCGGTGACCGGATCGCGGATGTTGCAGATCAGCACCAGGGTCGGCGCCTCGGTGAACGGGTCCAGGAACGCCGAGGTCGGGTCGGGGATGACCAGCATGTCGCTTTCCTGGATCTCCTGAAACCCGCGGATCGAGGACCCGTCGAACCCCACCCCGTCCTCGAAGCTGTCGCCGTCGAGCGCGCTCGGCGGCACCGAAAAATGCTGCCACAGCCCCGGCACATCGGTGAACCGCAGGTCGATCATCGCGATCTTGTCGTGCTTGATCGCCTTGAGGACATCCTCGGGCGTCTTGCAATTGTACGTCATCACCACTCCCCTAAGTCGAGATAAAGGCCGAGCCACCGTGGCTCGATGCATTCAGAGCAGGCCGCGCGCGGCAGAGCCCAGAATGTGCCGTTTTGAGCACACCAAGCCGACAGCGGCGACCGGCCGCCGCGGCTAGATCGCGTCCGGGCCGCGCTCGCCGGTGCGGATGCGGATCGCCTCATCGATCGTCGTGACAAAGATCTTGCCGTCCCCGATCCGGCCGGTATGCGCGGCTTGTTGGATCGCTTCGACCGCACGCTCGACCAGCGCCTCCTCCATCACGACCTCGATCTTCACCTTCGGCAGAAAATCGACCACGTACTCGGCTCCGCGATAGAGCTCGGTGTGGCCCTTCTGGCGACCGAAGCCCTTGGCCTCGGTGACGGTGATACCCTTGATGCCGACTTCGTGAAGCGCCTCCTTCACCTCGTCGAGCTTGAAGGGTTTGATGATCGCCTCGATCTTTTTCATCGAATTCTCATCTCTCTCAACCCGAGGCACCGGCCTCGGCGCTATTCTAGCATAACCCATGCCACCCTATTTCGCGATGACGGAAGCGATCGCGCCTCAATCGATCTGCCTAATTTTTATTCATCTGGCGAAATCTCCCGCCGGCAGATTACCGAGAAGCTTGCGGATCCGCTCGATCGCCTCCGCGATCGCCTCGCGGCTGTTGGCATAAGAAAACCGCAAATAGCCTTCGCCGAACTCACCGAAGCTCGTGCCGGCGACCGTCGCGACTCCGGCCTCTTCGAGAAGCATGCCTTGCAACCTGCGGGCATCCAATCCGGTCCCCGTCACGTTGGGGAAGGTATAAAAGGCGCCGCCGGGCAGAGCGCAGCGAAACCCGGGGAGGCCATTGAGGGCGGCGACGATCATCGCGCGTCGCTCGGCGAAGGCGGCGACCATGCGGTGGACCGGCTGGCGCGGGCCCTCCAGTGCGGCGATCCCCGCGAATTGGGCGGCCGCGTTGACGCAGGAATGGCAGTTGATCGCGAGCCGCTCCGCCGGGCCGAACAACGTCTTGGGCCAGACCCCGTAACCCAGCCGCCAACCGGTCATCGCATAGGTCTTGCTCCAGCCGTCGAGCAGGATCACCCGGTCGCGGATCGAAGGGTAGCCGAGGAGGCTTGTATGCTCGGCGCCGTCGTAGAGGATCTCGCCATAGATCTCGTCGCTGAGCACGGCGACCTGCGGGTGCCGCTCGAGCCCGGCGACGAGCCGGTCGAGCTCCCGACGCGGCACGACGCCGCCTGTCGGGTTGGCCGGGCTGTTGATGATCAGGAGCCGCGTCCGCGGGGTGATCTTGTCCAGCACCTCCTCGGCGCTGAACGAGAAGCCGGCGCTTTCGTGAAGCGGGATCGGCACCGGTGTCGCGCCGGAGAACCGGATCACGCTCTCGTAGATCGGGAAGCTCGGGTTCGGGCATAGGATCTCGACCCCCGGCTCGCCGAACATCAGGATCGCGAAAAACATCGTGACTTTGCCGCCCGGCACGACGAGCACGAGATCGGGGGAGACCTCGACCCGGTGGCGGCGGAAGAGGTCGGCCGCCACCGCGGCACGCAACGGGGGGATGCCGTTTGCCGGCGTATATCCGTGATGGCCGTCGGCGAGCGCCTTGCGGCCGGCCTCGACGATGTGCTCAGGGGTCGGGAAATCCGGCTGACCGATCCCGAGATTGATGATCGAGCGGCCCTGCGCGGCGAGCGCATTGGCCCGCGCCAGCACCTCGAACGCGGTCTCGGTCCCGAGAACCCCCATGCGTCCGGCCATCCGCAACATTTCATTTCCTCCCTGGCGATTGCGCGCGCCGAGACTAACGCGGCCAACGCGGCATGGCGATCGAGAACCGGCCACGGCTGAGCCCAACGTCATTCCCCTGAGCTCAGGGGAAAAAACCCGTTTCAGCCCCCAGAAAACCCCCTCTCAATGGCACAAATCTATTGTTTATCAATATCTTGGGTACGTATGGCCGCGCCTGTCGGCAGCGGAATTTGAGGGGCTCGGCAGCGGATCGGCAGCGGATCGGCAGAGGAATTGGGCAAACCGTGGGGGAACGCGGTCGGGATGCCCCTGACTAGGCCGTCCCCGCACACTACACATGGTGCAAGCCCGCTCATCGGCAAGCGCGGCGTCGGCCTCCGCGATCAACTTCGCGCTTCGGGCCGCCGATGGTTGTCGAGAATTCCCTTGAGCCGCTGTGGCGTGACCGGAAGCTGGGTGACCGCACCGGGGATGCCCACGGCCTCGTCGATCGCGGCGGCGATCGCCGCGCCGACACCGTTGACCCCGGCCTCGCCCGCACCCTTGAGCCCGAGCGGGTTGAGCGGGCTCGGCGCGTCCTCGGTAATCATGACCTCGAGCGGCGGGGTTTCGCGAGCGGTCGGCATCAGATAGTCGGCGAGGGTGACAGAGATCGGCTGACCTCTCGGGTCGTAGTTGAATTCTTCGAGAAGCGCGCCGCCCACCCCCTGGGCGAACCCGCCGGCGATCTGGCCCTCGATCAGCATCGGGTTGACCGCCCGCCCGATGTCGTAGGCGGTCAGATACCGCTCGATCGCGACCCCGCCGGTTTCGCGGTCGACCCGGACCACGGCGACATGGACCCCGTAGGGGTAGTTCATGTGTTCGGTCGTGTACCGCCCCTCGGCCGAGAGACCGCTCGGACAATTTTGCGCAATCTCCCCCAGCGCCATCGAGGGTCCATCGGTCATGCCGCCGCGGATTACCTTCCCGTCAATCAGGTCGAGGGCGCTGACGGGTAGCTGCATCAGCTCCGAGGCTATTTCGAGCGCCCTTACCCGAAGGTTCCCCGCCGCGATATGGGTCGCCGAGCCGGTCAGCACCGTCGCGCGTGATGCATGCGCCCCGACACCGTGCTCGATCCGGTCGGTCTGCCCGTGAACGACCCGCACCCCGCGGTAGTCGACACCCAACGCGTCGGCCGCGATCTGCGCCATCACCGTCTCGAAACCTTGCCCGACCGAGGCGCCGCCG
>DATEQL010000131.1:0-3679 GCA_035272665.1 Allostellaceae bacterium | reverse complement strand
CCGGCCAGGTTCCCGGCCCAGGATCCGGCCCAACAGGCGGCGAGATCGCGCAGGCTCGTACGCCGGCGCAGCCATCCGAAGGTCATGAACATCGTGTGGCCGGTGAACAGGTCCGAACCGGCGAAGATGACCAGGGTCAGCGCAATCCCGAACGAGGCGCCCATGACGACCGGCCGGATGCTCGGATCGACATTCGCCCCGACGCAGAAGATCAGGATGATGCCTAGCCCGACATAGGCTCCTGCCATCATCGAGCTGATCCAGAAGCCGAGCGGCGAGCGACGCAGGAACGCGGCCTTGCCGACCGCTACCGTGGCGAATTGATCGACGGTCTCGAGGAACATCGGTTTCTCCGGTTCAATAGACGTCTTTTTGATAGCGGCCTTCGGCGGCGAGCCGCGCGAGGTACGCCTTGGCTGCCGCGGGTTCCATGCCACCCTCTTTGCCAACGATGTAGGCGAGGCCGGCCTCGACATCGCGAGCCATCCGTTGGGCGTCGCCGCAGACATAAAGATGAGCGCCGTCCGCGAGCCACGACCACAAGTCCGGGGCGCTCTCGAGCAGCCGGTGCTGGGCGTAGATCTTGCCGTCCTGATCACGCGAGAAGGCGGTGTCGAGCCGGGTCAGTAAACCGTCGCGGCAATAGGCCAAGAGCTCGTCCTCGAAGAGGAAGTCGCGATCGCGATGCGGATTGCCGAAGACGAGCCAATTGCGGCCCGGTGCCCCGACCGCGCACCGCTCCTGCAAGAACGCGCGAAACGGGGCGATGCCGGTACCGGGTCCGATCATGATGATCGGCGTATCGGGCGACGGCGGCAGCCGGAAATCACGCGCCGGGCGAACGAAGGCGCGGACCGGATCTCCCGGCACCAGGCGGTCGCTCAAGAAGGTCGAGGCCACGCCGAGCCGCCGGCGGGCACGCTTTTGGTAGCGCACCGCGGCGACCGTCAAATGGATCTCCCCGCCAACTTGCTTGGGGGAAGATGCGATCGAGTAAAGCCGCGGCTGCAGCGGATCGAGGGCGGAAATCAATTCGGACGGGGGTGGCCGCGCTGACGGAAAACCTTGCAGCAGATCGAGCAGGTCGGCGTCTTCCGGTCCGGCGCCAGGATAGCCTTCGGCCATCGCTTGCAGCACCAGCGATTCGTTGCGATCGAGGGCGCGCGACGCGAGTACCTCGATCGCCTGGTCCGATGGGCGGCGGATTTCGCATGTCTCCGACAGCGCCTGTTCGAGCGGCCGCTCGGTCCCGTCAGGCGACAAGACCGGTGCATCCCGCGGCGCGCCGAGGCAGGCGATGACCGCCGTGACCAGTTCGGGAGAATTGCGAGCAGCCACGCCAAGACTGTCCCCGACCTCATACTTCGCCTCACCGGGATCGGCTGCGAGCACGACGTGACGCGTATCTTTTTCGGATTCCCGGCGATTGAGCGGACGAGCTTCGCAAAACCTCACCTCGAACAGCTCGCCGGGCGAGTGGGGCGGTATCGGCTGCAAAGCCGTCGCGGGCACAGCCGCCGGTACACCGATCACGCCAGCGGCACTGCCCGGCCGCAACGCCGCGACCAGCTCCCGCAACTTGCGCGACGTCGCCTTACCGCCCGGCACGCAGCGCGACAGGCTCTTTTCCTCGCCGCGGGCGATCGCCTCCGCATAGGTCCGACACAGGTAGCTGCATTGGCCGCAATCGGTTTGGGCCATCGCCGCCATCAGCACACGCTCCGGGCGTCTGCCCCGCGCGAGGGCAAGTCGTTCGTCGAGCGATAATATCGGGTCGTGCCAAGGGAACTCTTCGCCCTTAGCCGATGGAGACGGCGCCGTGGCGGTTGGCGGAGGCGGCGGGCCGTCTGCCTCCGCCTCAAGGGCGAAAATACCTGCGAGATAGCCGTCGAGCCAGGCGCGCTGTCCTGGTGAGAACGGGGCGTTGTCAGGGAGGCGCGGAATAAAATCCAGCTCAGCCCTCCATCGTCGAGCCGGCGTCGAATAGACGGATCAATTCCTCGACGGTGTGTCGGCTGGCGAAGGCGTGGAAGCTCTCGCTGGGCATGCGATGAGCGAGAAACCCGCGCAGTATGGCTTCGACGCGAGGCGGTACCTCGTCGGCGGAGATCGACCGATAAATCTCACGGCCTAGCTTCGATTCGGCACCGCTGCCGCCGCCGATCAGGATGTGATAGCCCTCGACTTCCTCCTCCTCACTCTTTTCGACCTTTGTCGCCAGCAGGCCGATATCGCCGACATAGTGCTGGGCGCAGGAGTTGGGGCAGCCGGTCAGGTGGATGTTGATCGGCTGGTCGAGGGTGAGCCTCGCATCGAGATAGTCGACCAGCTCGAGCCCATGCCGCTTGGTGTCGCTGAGAGCAAATTTGCAGCCGATATTCCCGGTGCAAGCCACCATCCCGCCGCGGACGGAACTCGCCGATGTCCCGAGGCCGAGACGCTCGATCTCACCGAGTGCTGCCGGCAGCCGGGCTTTGGCGATGTCGGAGATCAGCAGGTTCTGCCAAACCGTCAGCCGGATCGTGCCGGAACCGAAGTGCTCGGCGATATCCGCAAGTCCTCGCAATTGGGCCGCCGGCAACCGCCCGGCCGGCAGAACGACGCCGGCATAAAAGAGACCGGTCTGGGCTTGCGGCCGGATCCCGATGTGGCCGTGCTTATCGATGGTTCCGCGCAGCTCACAGACGTCGAGAGGAAGAAACCGCCACGGGAACGGCAGATGACCCGCCGCTTCGGAAAGGCATTTTTCGACTCCCCAACTCTCGACTAGATAGTGCAGCCGTGCGCGTTTGCGGTCGGTGCGGTTGCCGTTCGCGATGAAGAGGCGGATGATTGCGCTCGCCGCCGGGACAACTTCGTTCGGTTGAAGCAGTACACCGCTGTCACGGGCAAACCCGCCATGACCGGTGAGACCGCCCAGCAACATCCTGAAGTAGACGCCGGGGGGTGCCGCTGTGCCCGGCCCGACCTTGATCGCGGCAAAGCCGATGTCGGCAGTGTCTTCAAGCATAGCGACGCGGCCGCCACCGTCGAAGGCGATGTTGAACTTTCGCGGCAGTCCATAAAGCTCCCGGTGATTGAGAATGTAATGGTAGAGCTCGCGGGTCAGCGGGCGCGTATCGATCAGCTCCTGGGGATCGATGCCCGCCGTCGGGCTGCCGGTGATGTTGCGGATGTTATCGGCACCGGCACCGCGCGAGGTTAGCCCCAGCTCCTGTATCGCCTCGAGCACGGCGACCGAGTGAGCGGCCCCGATTTCGCGGATCTGCAAATTGGCCCGAGTAGTAACGTCGACATGCCCGCCGCCGAACTGTTCGGCGACCGCGCAAAGCCCCTTTGCGTGATGGACCGACAGGATCCCCCCGGGGAGTCGTAGGCGCAACATAAACGCGTCCTGATTGGGCGCGGCATAGAAGAGGCCATGGAATTTGTACCGAAAGACATCGAGGCCCTTGGGGAACCTTTCGGCCCCCGCGTTGGCCAGCATCTCGTCCCACATGTCGAAGGGGTGCTTTTCGCGTTTGGCCAGCTCTTCGGGTGCGAGCTGACCGCCGGCTCGCATCGCCCGATCCTGCGCCTCTGCGTGAGCATACCTCGGATCTCTTTGCCGCTCTTCGTCAGAGACGCTGCCAGAGATTTGTGCATTGCCCTGAACTGATGCCGAAGGCCTAGGCAACTC
>DATEQL010000130.1:0-3026 GCA_035272665.1 Allostellaceae bacterium | reverse complement strand
GCGAACTTCGTGCTGACCGGGACCGGCGGGATCGTCGAGATCCAGGCGACCGCCGAGGCCGCTCCGTTCGACGAGGCGCTCTTCGCCGAGATGCTGCGGCTTGCGCGGGCGGGCATCGCCGAGCTCACCCGACGCCAGCGTGCAACCCTCGGCCTCGGCTGACCCGATGCCTTGCCGCTTCACCGGCGACCGGCTGGTCATCGCCAGCCACAATCAAGGCAAGGTAGACGAGATATCGGCGCTGTTGGAGCCCTTCGCCATCGCCGCCATATCCGCTGCCTCGCTGGACATTCCGGAGCCCGAGGAAACCGGCGACAGCTTCGAGGCCAATGCGGCCTTGAAGGCAAGGGCCGCGGCCGAAGCGAGCGGGCTGCCGGCGCTCGCCGATGATTCAGGGCTCGTCGTCCCGGCACTCGGCGGCGCGCCCGGCATCTATTCCGCGCGCTGGGCCGGCCGGGCCAAGGATTTTCGCAGCGCGATGGAACGCGTGCACCGTGAGCTCGGCGACAAGGACAGGAGAGCTCGGTTCGTCGCGGTCCTCGCCCTCGCCTGGCCCGACTGCCATACCGAGCTGTTCCGCGGAGAGGCCGCCGGAACGCTCGTCTGGCCGCCGCGCGGGGAGCGCGGCTTCGGCTACGACCCGATCTTTGTGCCCGACGGCGGTGTTGAGACATTCGGCGAAATGGAGCCAGCGGAAAAGCACAAGATCAGCCACCGCGCCCGCGCCTTCGCCAAGCTCGTCGACGGCTGCTTCCAGCGCCGTTGAAGTGAAGCCCCTCACCCGCCTCGCTCCGCTCGGCACCCTCTCCCGCATTGTAGGAGAGGGGAGACCCAGCCGACAGGGCTGGGTGGGTGAGGGCTGCGCTTCGGAGCCGCTCGCCGTCTATATCCACTGGCCGTTCTGCCGGTCGAAATGCCCGTATTGCGACTTCAACAGCCATGTCCGCGACGGCGTCGACGCGGCGCGGTGGACGCGCGCATTGCTCGCCGATCTCGACTACCACGCCGAGCTCGTGCCGGGACGCGAAGTCGGCTCGATCTTCTTTGGTGGCGGTACGCCGTCGCTGATGCCGCCCGAGACGGTTGCAGCATTGCTCGACCGGGTGCGGGCGCGATGGGGCTTGATGCCCGATGTCGAAGTGACCCTCGAGGCTAACCCCAATTCGGCCGAAGCCGCTCGCTTCCGCGCCTTTGCCGCGGCCGGGGTCAACCGGCTGTCCCTTGGCGTCCAGGCGCTCGACCCGACGGCATTGCGCATGCTCGGCCGGCTTCATGACCGAGACGAGGCTATCGCGGCGATCGAGCACGCCCGAGACAGCTTTGCGCGGTTCTCGTTCGATCTGATCTATGCTCGCCCCGGCCAGAGCCTCACCGCCTGGCAGGACGAGCTTGACGAGGCGCTGAGGCTCGGGGGTGACCACCTCTCTCTCTACCAGCTGACGATCGAACCCGGCACCGCCTTTGCCACCCTGCAAAGACGCGGTGCGATCGTGCTGCCCGAAGAGGAGATCGCGGCGGCACTGTTCGAGATGACGCAGGACCGGCTCGTCGCGCACGGCCTCCCGGCCTACGAGATCTCGAACCATGCGCGGCCAGGCGCCGAATGCCGACACAACCTCGCCTATTGGCGCTATCAGGATTATGTCGGGATCGGCCCCGGCGCGCACGGGCGGCTCACCCGAGACGGCATCAAACTCGCGACGACACAGGCTCGCTTGCCAGAGAGGTGGCTCGCCGCGGTCGAGCGAGGCGGAACCGGGATCGAAGAGACGGTGAGGATCGACCGCGATAGGGGGATCGAGGAACTGCTGATGATGGGGCTGCGCCTCACCGAGGGGGTGGCTCGGGCGCGTCTCGAAACTGCCGCCGGCCGGGCCGCCGAGGAGCTGTTCGGTCGCAACCTCTGGCGGCTGGTCGATGGCGGCTTCCTGACGCTCGACGAAGAACGCCTCGTCGCGACCGCTGCCGGCCGGCAGCGCCTCAACGCGGTGCTAGCCGCCCTTCTGGGCTGATGGAGAAATGACCATGAGGCGCTTGGTCGTTCCATTATGCCTATTGGTTCTTCTGGCGAGCCACGCTGCGGCGTGCGCCGAGCAGCAGTGGCTGACGCTGCCGCCAACGCCCGTTCTGCCAAAGCCCGCGCAGAGCGGCTACGCCGCGGTGAACGGCATCCGGATCTGGTACGCCACGTTCGGCCGCGGCGAGCCGGTGGTGCTGTTGCACGGCGGGCTCGCCAACTCGAATTACTGGGGCCATCAAGTCACGACACTGGCCAGGAGTTATCGGGTAATCGTCATGGACAGCCGTGGCCACGGGCGCAGCACCCATGACGACCGGCCTTACGGCTACGATCTGATGGCGTCGGACGTAATCGGCCTGATGGACTTTTTGAGGCTAGACAAGGCGGCGATCGTCGGCTGGAGCGACGGGGCGATCCTCGGTCTCGACATCGCCATCCGTCATCCAGAGCGCCTGACCAACCTCTTTGCCTTCGCCGCCAATTCCGACCCCAGCGGAGTGGCCGACATTGCCCAGAGCAAGGTGTTCAACGCCTATATCGCGCGCGCCGAAAAGGAATATCAAGCGTTGTCACCGACGCCCGACCAGTACAAATCCTTCTTCGACCAAATCAGCAAAATGTGGGAGACCGAGCCCAATTTCACCGAGGAACAGCTACGCAGCATCACCGTCCCGACTTGGATCGCCGACGCCGACCACGACGAGGCGATCAAGCGCGAGAACACCGAGCTCATGGCGCGTGAGATTCCCAATGCCGGGCTGCTGTTGCAGCCACAGGTCAGCCACTTCTCGTTTCTGCAGGACCCCCGGCAATTCACCAGCGACGTGCTGCACTTCCTGGAGCACGTCAAGGGGCAGTGACCGGCGGAATGCCATGAGCCGAAATTCGGGTCACGCGGCCTTTCTCGTCGCGAGATTGAAGGCCGCCTTCGATGCGCACGTCACCACTACCGCGTCGACGAGACATTGCAGGTCGTCGAACCGGAATGGCTTATCGAGGAGTGGCG
>DATEQL010000129.1:0-2630 GCA_035272665.1 Allostellaceae bacterium | reverse complement strand
GCGTTGCTTGCTTTGATGACGCTCAGGACGGGATCCGCGAAGATGTCATCCGGAGCGTAAAGAGCTCGCCAGACCGGCCGCAACGCTGCGGCCGTCGCGGGCGCCTTCGAGCACATAGTCGGTGATCAGGGCTACCGCCTCAGGGTAGTTGAGCTTGACGCCGCGCTTCAGCCGTCGCTCGGCGTCCATCGCCGCGACCGACACCAAGAGCTTGTCCTTTTCGCGAGGGATCAGGTTCATCGCACTCGCCACAGAGCATCAGGCATGCCAAGTCAGTCACACGGTTTATAAACCCGATCATGTCGGAATGTCTTCGCCGCGAAGGATGATCGGATTGGGCCTGTTGGCGGGCCTTGTCGCGGTGACCGGCCTCGCCGTCGCGCAACAGGACAGTCGCTCCTACCGCGACAAGCGCGTGCGCGCGGTCTTTACGATGGCGCCGGCGCTCGGCCCGACCTTCCTGCCCGAAAGCCTCGAACGGATCGACATCCCGGTGATGATCGTCGCCGGCGCAACCGACGCCATCGCGCCGGTCAGAAGCAGCGCGCAATCCTACGCCGCGCGCATCCCCGCATGCCGAGCTGACAATCTTTCCCGCCGATTTCGGCCACTATGTCTTTGTCGGGGACTGCTAACAGGCCGGACGCGCCACCTTTTCGGCGCCGCCGCAAAGCCGATCCGGTCGCCGACCCTTCCGTCGATCAGCGGTCCGACCATCGCTCCTGGCCCGAACAGCACCCAGCATTGCGCGCCGGCGGCGACGCCGTGGCCGAGCCCGCGCGCGACGAAATCGGCGAGAAGGACCATGTGCGGGACAACGCCGACCGCGTTCAACCCGTACGCGACGCAGAGCGCCACCAACCCCGGAGGCGGCCCTGCGATGCGCGTTGCCACCGCAGCCAGCCGCTGGGATAAGCCTTTCCGCGAGGCCGACACCCTGGATGCGCTCGAGAAGCTGCTGACCTACCAGCCTCCTCCTCGGACAACCTCCCCCGACCGCGCCGCCGTATTCGCCCCCCTTCGTCCCTCGGCCTTGTCTTCGGAGGCCGGACACAGGCGATCGGTGTTCCCTGCCGCTGCCGAAACCGAGGAGTTTTCGGTTCGCTCGTGGTTCGACCCAGCTCCCTCCGATGCGCTAAGTCATGCCGCCTTCCGGAGTGGCGCATGCATCAACGCCCAGTTTTAATCAACATAAGCGCAATGCGGGCAAACCCGGCGGTCGGCCGTGATCGCGAGCCAGGCTTCGCCTTCTGCGAATTCTTAACATGGCTGCATATACGGGGCTTGCCGGGCTGCAGACCCGAAGGCGCATCCTTGTTCCGATGGCGTCGAGATTTCTGTTTGCGCGACGAAATGATTGTATTATAATAAATTCGTTAACGATTTCGTTAACGATTTCGTCGTGCCGGACGAAGCCACGTGGAGGGCTTATGTCCGTTTCGTGCTCGGTCCGCAGACCATGCATCGCCTCGACGGATCGATGTTGCGTCCAGTGGCACCAGCAGGACTTCGACGACCGCATGCCGGCAAGCGGGCGAGGCATTCCATTCGGTCGATTTGACCGGGATGGCCAGCGCGGGACCCGACACCGCACCGGCTCGCCTTCGCGTTCGAGCAACGGGAAAAGTCCCGTCGCGAGGGTAAAACCGCTGACGACAATCCCTGTCCGGCCTGCGGCAAGGAGTGCCGCAAATGATACCAGGGCTGATCCGAGGCGAACCGTATCCAGCATGGCAATCGCCGGCAGACACCGTGATGCAGGCCTGTCGACATCTTCCTTAAGGAGGTTTTGAAATGAAGCTCATCACTACCGCCACCGCGCGCTTGTGGAAGAACAGAAAGAGCAGCGCAACCTTCGTCGCACTCGCAATCGGCTTCTCGATACCTGCGCAAGCCGATCCGATCTACATCAATGGTGACTTTTCCCCGGCGTTGACCTTCGCTCAAGTAGTACCCTTACCGAGCGACAACGTAGAGGTCATGACGGTAAGCGGCTTTGGTTGCTCCAATTGCGCTTCCTACGGCTTCGCCGGCCCCTATAACGGAACGGCGACATTCGGGCCGACCGACTTTGTCGCTGGCCCGCTGGAGACCAACACCCCGATCACGGGGGTCTCCACCTTCCCTGTCCCTGCCCCCGGCTACCCTGCTGGCTTGGAGACCTTCACCTATGCCTCGGGATCCAATTCCGATACTCTCACCGCACTCATAAGCTGGAACACCGTCCAAGACGCTACCGAGGTGCAGCTCCAGGGGACCGGCACCGTCACTACGGTAAACGTCGATCCTTCCGATACCTCCTCATTCGGTACCGAGTGGCAGATGGGCGAGCCGGTCCAGATGGCTGTCGCCTATTTCCCCATCGGCGCCGGCGGCTGCGATCTCGCCACCCTCGTCACTACCGGCTGCCCAGGCGGGATTGTTCCCGTAACGATGGAGCTGAGTTATTTCGAGGGTGCCAGCGTCACCCCGGGGCAACCGGGGCTGCCTGGCGGCGGGCCACCGCCGCTAATCGATGCCCCGGAGCCGATGTCGAGCTTTGTGGCCCTCAGCATCGCGCTTTGCTGTGCCTGGGGCATGTACCCATTGATACGGCGGCAGCGGTCCAGGTCTTAGGCTTCGCCAAGAAA